>NZ_JBLNNG010000010.1:0-31051 GCF_047785185.1 Mycoplasma sp. 4079
ATGTGTAGTATCAAATTCTAAAAAGACATTGATAGACTTTATTTCTTAACACTTTTTAACTCATGATTATATATATATATATCAGGTCCTTTAGGCAAATTGGAATTTCATTTTGGTAATTTTGAACTTATTTTCTTTCCTGAAGAGCTTTTTATTTCTATTGGAAATACATTTTTTTCTGTGAAAATGATAAAATCTGGATAATTTTGAGAACCAAATGGTTGTTTTATAAAAATTTTGTTTAGTTTAGTAAATTTATTTTCGACTAACTCAATTCTATCCTTTGATTGAATCTCATTTCTTAAACTATTTCATTTTTCTTTTATTTCAGTTTCACTCATTTGGTCTTCATACCCTTTTAAAGAAGCGAAGAATCTCTTTTGATTAGTTGCTGATTGTCCAGGAATTTCTATTATTCCATGTGATATTAAAATTTGTTTGAATTCATCTTCGAAGTTATTTTCACTCATTAGAACATGAGATGATAAGAATTCTTTTTTATTATTTTTCAACTCATTAAACAAATCAACTAACTTTTGTCTGCTTCTGTCTTTCATGCTATCCCCCTTTCTTGCAATTATAAGAAAAAAGAATTTTTGCATAAATGCAATATGCAAATTTTACAAATGACATTTATATTGAAAATACTTAATGAAACAAAAAAACAGCTATTGCTGTTCATGTATTTTTTGATAATTACAGTATGTAAATCTATAAAACTCATAAATTATCAAGTTTCTTAATAGCAGGGAGCTTATACAACTTATTAATTCTGGTATACGAAACTATAGCAATTACTCCACAAACTATAACTGTTACTGAATATGCAATGTAAGTTCATGAGTATCCAACTAAATCATTAATCGCTGTAAGTCCAATTATTAATAATGAAGACATTATAATTCTGAGCACTATCGATAACCCATTTTGTAAATGGAACTTATCTTTTTCAAATAATTGATATGACTTGCTATAAAATCCTGGTAAGAACATGCTAAACACCAATTGTTGTAGTGCATTAATTGAAAAGTAACTAATTAAAATAAACTGTTTATTTGAAATGAATGATAATGACATTCAAATGATACTCAATGCAATCATTCCAAAAATTATTCATCTAAGATCAATTTTTACTTTGTATTTATTTAATAAGAAAACAACAATTACACCAGCTAGACTTAATAGAGCTAAAACAATTGTGAAATAGAAACTTCAATCCTCATATTTATAATCACCAACTCATTTGAAAAATTGAATAACTCCTGATTGTTTAGGAAATAAGAATATTCCAATTACTAAGGATGAAGATAATATGAATATTCATGAAAATAACTTAAATTTATAACTTAAAATCTTATGTGATTTATAATTTGCTTTTGCTTTATCGACAAAAACAGTCATTTCTGATTCAGTTTTTAAACTTCAATAAAGTAAACCAGATAATATGTAAGTTAGCATATTAAAAATAACTAAAGAATAAAAAGGTAAATACTTATAAAGTAAGAGTGACAATATTGGTGATAAAACTAATCCAATTGATATGGCAAAAGAGTTGCCGATGTTAAATTTATTTAACTCATTTTTATCTTTTGCTAAAAAGTAAAGAATATTCTTAAGGTGTATAAATCTATAGGAATGGACAGTTCCTAAAAGTGTACTTGTCACAATTAAAATAATTGAAAACGTATGTGTAGATAAATTATTGATAAAGCCAAAATAAGTACCTAAAGGTATTATCAACAATATTGAACTAGCAATATCACAAATAAGAAGAGCAACTCTATCAGGTAGCAACTTAACAAGTTTTGATGAGATTGCATAAATGATTAACGATGGTAATTGTACTAATAAATACAACAATGTAACTAATCAGAAATCTCCAGTTATTTTGTAAATATATAAACTAGAAGCTAATTTAAATGCTTCTGACCCGATTGATGATAATGAAATACTACTTATATATTTTGATAAGTTAGCATTCAAGCTTCTAAATAGCGACATAATACCCCTCATTAATGTATGGTATTTAATTATACATTCATTTATGCATTCGAGATGAAAAATGAATCTTATATCTGATATTCAAAGAAATTTAAGCTCAAAAAAGCTAAATAAAAACCAAAACCATTTTAGTTGCATTTCTATAGTAAGCATCAAAAATAAGTTAAATATTTTTCAACAATTTATTTTATTTTACTTAAAAAGAATATAATAAAAGTAAGAGGATCTATTATGAAAAATACAAAATTAATTTTAAGCATCTTCACTGCAGGAGTTATAGCACTACCAACTGTTTCGGTATCTATAAATAATAATGTTCATCCAAAACAAAAAGATGAAAATGAAATGAAGCAATTTTTAGTAGATTCTGAAATTGCACGTTTATCTAGATTAAGCGGTAAAACTCAAAAATTTAAAATTGTTAAGGAAATAAAAGACATTCAAAATAATAACTTTTTACTTATTGCTACAGATGAAATGTTTTCAGTTATAAATGCAAATACTTATACATCAAACGAAATTCATTATGAAGCAATAAAAGATGAATTATTAAATTCAGAAATAATATATGATCGTTGATTTGGGTTACTTATACAAAAGGAGGAAGACACATACGAGAGTATATATAGTGATAAGAAAATCTCAAAAAGTGATTTATTAAGTATATACACACCAGATGAACTACATAAAGTAGAGGAATTTAAACAAAATCAAATATTAAAACGTGAAAAAGAAATTAAATACTCTAAATTTAAACCAAGAAAGCCTTGAGTCGACTTAGATTTAAATAGAACTAACTATAATTACGATGGACATTTTAATGTAAGTTCAACAGTGCCCTATGCATGATGATTTGCAACAAGGAATAATTATGAATCTGCTGGATACGTAGATTTATTCGCTGATGGAGTGACTAATGATGATAAAGCAGGTTTATGTGAATATGTTGCGCTTAGTCAATTGCTACTTTACAATCATTTATTTGTAGATGGAACTGTTTTTACACAGGATCAGTATGACAAATTTATCAAAGAAGCTCCTCAAAATAATATCAGACATTGAGAGCACACTTCTCCAGTGTTTAAATATAAATACTCTTATTATCACGAAAATAATGTTCAATATAAAGACTATAAAAAATCTTTAACCTACCATTTATATCAACTTGCTGATAAACAAATAAATTTAATGACACCTAATTACTATCGACTTGCGTTTGACAGATTTAATAAAAACGAAAAAAGCTCATGAGACAATTATGGAAAGTTTGGTGGATACTATAAAGCTTGAGAGAATGTTAAAAAGGGTATGCCTGTTATATTAGGTGCAGCACCTTTCTATTCCAATGGTTGACATAATCATGCATATTTAATGTACGGTTATGATGATAATTCAGATATGTTTTTAGGTTCTATGTGTTGAGGACAAGAAAAAAGAAATACAATTTTATACTCATACTATAATGGTGCTTGAGGTTCATACTATTTCACTATAGGAAGTTTAAAACCAAAAAATGCTAGAAAACAACCAAGACTGTTTAAATATAAAGATAAATTATATACTGGTGAAGAAATTAATAATTTTATTCTAAAGAAAGAACCCTTAAAATAATGTTAAGAAAAAACTGATTAAAATTTTCAACTTTAAGTGCATATTTAATTTTCTTATTTTCTCTTGTGGTTGCTTTACCTATTTATGCTGTAGATTTATATAAAACTAGTTTGCCACATTTACCAGAAGGAATACATAAAACTTATTCTGATGGCGCTTATCTGTTTTTCGCAGGTGACTATCTCTTCACATATTTTATCTGTATATTTATAATAATACATAATGTTATATACTTAAGAAAAGTTAACAAGAATAGTTGATTCACAAGTTTCTTCCCTTTCTTGTGTGAAAATATAAAGATTCAATATTCATTTGCATATAAAATGAAATTTATTGCATTTATATTCACATATATCATTGTTGTTCCAATTCTTATAACTGGTTTAGTTTTTCAATTTATATTCAATTCCTTTGGACTTAACGCATATATTTCTATGCCTCTCATCGCTTCAGTTGCTTACATAATATTATCACTAGTAATTTTCATATTCATTTGCATTTTAGTTTTTCAAGATGGTAGAAAATTATATTTAACAAATAAAGAAACAACTACTAAATAAGTATGAGTTCTATTAATTAATAATCAAACTCTAAAGAAAGAAGGTTTAATAAAATCATGTTAAGAAAAAACTGGTTAAAATTTTCAACTTTAAGTGCATATTTAATTTTCTTTTTTTCTCTTGTTATAGCCTTACCGATTTATGCTGTAGATTTATCTTCTGTAAGATTGTCAAATATACCAGGTCTTGCAATAGAAGTACCTGATTATATTCCTAAATGCATTGGAGACGGTGCTTACCTAATTTTTGCAGCACACTATATCATCACATATTTTATCTGTATATTTTTAATAATACATAATGTTATATACTTAAGAAGAGTTAATAAAAATAGTTGATTTACGAGTTTATTTCCATTCTTGTGTGAAAATATAAAGATTGAATATTCATTTGCATATAAAATGAAATTTATTCCATTTATATGCACATATATCATTCTTGTTCCAATTTTTATAACAGGTATAGTTTTTCAATTTATATTCATTTCTGTCGGATATCCAAAGAGAATTTATATTTCTATACCTCTAATTAGTTTTACTACTTGCACAATATTATCACTAGTAATTTTATTCTTCATTTGCATTTTAGTATTTCAAGATGGCAAAAAGTTATATTTAGCAAGTAAACAAAATAAGAGCACTGATAAATCTTTTACTTATTGAATTAAGTAAAATAATATATTTTTCAATCTTAAAAATTAGTACAAAAAATACAAACATCCTAGTTAGCAAGTGATATTTGTATTTTTATATAACTTTTTTGAGGTTTTATTATTTAGATGAATCAAGAGCTAATTGTGTTAATGTTTTTACCATTACACCTGTAGGTCTTGAAGCGATATCTGCTGTTCCTGCAACATCTAAGTGAATGTATTCAACATCTTCTGTGAATTCTTTTAAGAACATAGCAGCTGATGATGAACCTCCACCAATACCGCTTAAGTCAGTGTTCTTAAGGTCGGCAACTACTGAGTTTCTAATTTCTTTAGCAAAAGCTTCATCAAGAGGCATTCTTCATACTAATTCATTTTGCTCTTTAGCAGCCTTTAATAATTCTTCTCAAGCAGCATCTGTAGTAGCTCATGCACCTGTGTATGTTTGTCCTAATGCTACTAAAATAGCACCTGTTAATGTAGCAACATCAACTAATCTTGTAGCTTTTAAGTTTCTTACAGCGTATGTTAATCCATCAGCCATAACTAATCTACCTTCAGCATCTGTGTTGTTAATTTCAACTGTTTTACCATTCATTGATGTTCAAACTGAATCAGGTAATGAAGCATCCCCATTAACTCTGTTGTCTGTAATACACATAATTGCAGCAACATTTGTTTTTGGTTTTAATTGAGCAATAGCTTTAAGAGCTGAAGCAACAAACACAGAACCTGACATGTCAAATTTCATACCTAACATGTTTCTACCTGTTTTAATGTTGTATCCACCTGAGTCAAATGTAATTCCTTTACCTACATAAACTGTTTTTTCGTTTGATTCAGGGTTCCCGTTGTATTCAATAACAACAACTCTTGGTTCAAACATACTTCCACGGTTAACTGAAAGTAAAAGTCCCATTTTTTGCTCTTCAATTTGTTTTTTGTTAAGAACTGTAACTTTTAAGTTTGAGTATTGTTCTAAGTCTTTTCTAACAACTTCTGCTAATCATTCTGAGTTACAAATGTTTGGTGGTGTCACTTGTAAGTTTCTTGCGAAGTTAACAGCTTCTGATAATACAACTGCTTGTTTTAATGCATCTGCATATTCATTTTCATCTTTAACTGATAATAAAGAAATTGCAAATTTTTCATGTTTTTTAGTTGTTTTAGCTGAATATAAATCAGCATTTACATAGTTGTAAGCTTCAACAAAAGCTTTAACAACTTGTGCTAATGTAACTCTTTCTGTTACAAATGAATCTAAATCAACTTGAACATCTCTACCTTGATTTGTAAAGAATCCTTTTGCAAATTTAGCTACTGAATCAAAAGATAATTTATCTTTTTCTCCCATAAATACAAGAGCTTCATTTTTATCAAAGTATTCTGTTACAACATTATTTTTTTGAATTAATGTTGATGGTAAGTTTTCATCATTTTTATAAACTGCTTTTAAAAGCATTGAGTTATTTCTAACTTTATCAACTGTTTTAATCATAATTTCCTTTCATACAAATATAAGTGAGTTATTTAATATTTTATAAATATTAAAGTTTCTAAATAAGTAAGTAAATTATATTACTTATTTTCGTTTAATAATGCATATTCAACTAATGTTGCGACTAATGCACCTTGTGGTTCACCTTGAACATCTGCAGTACCAGCAACATCACAGTGAATGAAATCAATATCTTTAGTGAATTCTTTTAAGAACATTGCTGCTTGTGATGAATCAGGTCTAACTTTTGAACTTCAGTTAGCTAAATCAGCAACTTTTGAGCTCTTGTTACCTTTATTATAATCTTCGTGTAAAGGCATTCTTCAAACTTTTTCGTTCGCTTCTTTAGAAGCTGCTAAAAAGTCATCTCATTTTGAATCATTTGTTGATCAGATTCCTGTGAAAGTATTTCCTAATGCAGTTAACATTGAACCTGTTAATGTTGCAACATCAATGATTGTTGTCGGTTTTAATTTGTCAGCTGCATAAAAAATTCCATCAGCTAAAACTAATCTTCCTTCAGCATCTGTGTCAACTACTTCAACTCATTTACCTGACATAGATTGGTAAACGTTTTCTGGTAATGAAGCATCATTGTTAATTCTGTTATCTGTAATACACATAACAGCAGAAACATTAACATTGGCTTTTAATTGAGCTAAAGCTTTAACTGCATAAGCTGCAATTACTGAACCAGACATATCATATTTCATACCTTCCATATGATATCCTTTTGTATTAACTCCACCAGTGTCAAATGTGATACCTTTTCCGACAATAGAAATATGTTCTTTTGATTTTTTGTTTCCTTTATAAGATACAACTACAACTCTTGGTTCATGAACGCTTCCTTTATTAACAGATAATAAAAGACCCATATTTAATTGTTCAATTTCTTTTTTAGTTAAAACTGTTAATTCAAGACCTTCAATTCCTGAAAAATCATTTGTAATCTCACTAGCTAACATTTCTGAGTTTAAGAAGTTTTCTGGTTTAATTTGAAGATTTCTAACATCATTAATTGCTTTTGCAACTACTTCAATTTTCTTAACTAATTTTGTTGAAACATTTTCGTTTCTCACATACACATAGATGTTTTTGAATTTTTCTTTATCTTCTTCAATTGATTTTTTGAATAATTTCACTTGTCCAAATAATAATTTTGAGTAAATAATTCTGAATGTTTTTAAAACATCATTATTTAAAACAAATGATTCAACATCAACTTGATAATCCCTATTAACTGAAGTTGCTAAATTCTCAAATAAAGCTGCTAATTCATCAAATGATTGATGTTTTTTATCAATGTAAATGTATGAAACATTTTCACTTAAGTTGTCTGTAATTTTTCCATTTTTAGTAGCTACATAAGAAGGAAAATCTTTATTTTCATAAGCCGCTTTTAAAACTAAAAAATCTTTTTTAAGTTCTTTAATTACTTTAATCATTTTTTATTTCTCCTTACCTTGATTATCTTTTAAATATAAGTTAATTACTGTTGAAGCTGATTGCCTGTAAGCTTTTTTAAGTGGTCCAGCTCCTAATTTTGTTCCACCAAAATATCTAACAACTGCAACTAAAACATTTTGCGCTTTTGTTAGTCTAATTAATTCAAACATAGGCTTACCAGCTGTTCCACTAGGTTCTTTATCATCTGAAAATCCACCTGTTTCAGCACCATTTGAATTTGATAAATATGCATAACAAATATGTCTTGCATCTTTATATTGTTCTTTAAGATCCTTTAGAATTTGGTTAACTTCTTCTTTTGAAGAAACTGGATATAAATAACCAATAAATTCTGATTTCTTGATAATTAACTCGTTCTTATACATAAATTAAATTAATTATAATTTAATTTAATAAACTAACTAAAATTAATTGTTAAATTAAAACCTAACTACTAGAGTTAGGTAAAAAAATTATTTGTTAGCTTTTTCAACTGCTTGAACAAAATCTTGATTTGATGAATCACTTACATTTTGTAATGCAGCTAAAACTTCTTTTTTATTTTTTCTATCTAAATCAGGAATAATAACTTCTAAATGTAATCTTAAATCACCTTCCATACCTCTGAAGTGAACTCCTTTTTTAGGAACCTTAATCACTTTTGAGTTTGTGTAGGTTTTCTTCATTTTAATTTTTACATTCCCTCAAGGAGTTGGGACGTCAACTGTGTTTTCTAACATAATATCAATGAATGAAACTGGAAAGTCCATTTCAATATCCATTCCATCTCTTTCATAATATTTATGAGGTAGCACATTAACTGTAATGTATAAGTCTCCCGGTGTTCCACCATTTTTACCTAAACCACCATATCCAGCAACTTTTAATCTTGTTCCTGAAACTGTCCCTTCCTCTATTTTAATAGAAACAGTTTTTTGGATAGCTGAGTAACCTTCACCACGACACTTTTTACATTTTGAAACAGTAACTTTACCTTTTCCATGACATGTTTCACAAACAACCTGTTGAACTTGTTGACCAAAGAAACTATTAACAACTCTTCTTTTGTGTCCTACTCCATTACATGAACTACATGTTTGTAAATCATTTGGATTTTCTGCTCCAGTCCCTGTACAGAACATACACATTTCTCATTTATCTAATTTCTCTTTAATTGTTTTTCCTTTAAGAGCATCCATAAATGAAATGTTTATATTAGTTCTATAATCATCCCCTCTTTGTTGGTATGAACCTTGTGAACTTCTTTGTCTTCTTCCTCCAAATCCACCGAAAATGTTTTCAAAAATATCTTGAAAATCTTCAGAAAAGCCTTGTGCACCACCGAATCCACCACCATAGTAGTTTCCACCTCCTGGGTTTGCTCCTGCTCTTCCATTAGCGGCATCGTGTCCGTATTGGTCATAAACTTTTCTTTTCTCAGGGTCTGAAAGAATTGAATAAGCTTCATTTAATTCTTTCATTTTTTCATCAGAAGTTCCATCTTTCAATTTATCTGGGTGATATTTTTTAGCTAAACTTCTGTAAGCTGTTTTAATTTCTTGTTCAGTAGCTGTTTTTGAAACACCTAAAATTTCATAATAATCTCTTTTACCCATAGTTTTATTATTTTAGCATAAAACTCAGTTATTTGCTAATATTTAAATGATTAATTATTTGCTTCTTATATTCAATAAAAATAAGCTTGTTAATTTCACTGTTTACATCATTGACATAGGCGTAAAAGTCGTGAAATGAATATCATATAGCTTGTAAAACTGAAACATTAAGTCTTTGGGTAATATCGTGATTTTGACAAATAAAACCTAAATTAAAATCAAAAGAAATAAAGTCGTTAATTCTTCCACATCTTTTGCAAGAATTAAATGATAAATCAATACCAAAGTATAGTAATGAGTGTGCATAAAAGTATGTCGAAACTTTAGTTCAAGGTACATTATTAAAACTATCAAAATGTCTATTGTATTCAGCAAATAAATGATTTCTAGTTCTTATATTCTGGAATAAAAAGTTCAAACTATTAAATAGCTTAATATTATTTAAATTAGTAACATCAAGTAATTTTATTGTGCTTGATTTTTTTAATCTTCCATACTTATTTTGTGTTCTTGAAGCAAAATATTCAATTTCAACAATTGAACCAACTATTAAGTTACTTCTATTTTTTGAATGTACATTATTTAGACCTCTAGCAACTAAATCTAATCTCCCAAAAGCAGTGAAAAAACTGACAATATGCTCATTGTCTGATATTTCGTGTAAGTTTAAAACTATTGCGTTTTTGATTGTTTCAGCCATAATTTCACCGCTTATTAGAGTGTATAAATATTATATATTTATAAAAATAAATTAAGGTAAAATATATATACTTTATCAAACACGGAGGTTTTGGATGGATACATTGCAAATTAAACAAATGTTCATTGATTCAATTTCTAAAGTTCCAGGCGTAAGATTCTTACACGAACCAACTTTAGATATCAATTGTGAACCTGGCACAATTGTCAGATTAAATCCTGAAGAATATTTTGAAAACATTGAGGTTTTATTAACTGAAAATTCACGTGTTGAAATTAAGGCAGCAATTACTGTTTTTGATGGGACACCAATTAAATTCATCATTTCACAAATTTACAAAATTATGGAAATGAAATTAAAGGCTAAGAAATTTAAATTCAATAAACTAATTATCATTGTCAAGGGAGTAACCAATGAGTAAAAGTAAGAAAGTAGATAAAAGAAATATCCTGAATGGTTCCGAGTTAGCTAAAGCATTTTTATCAGGAGCTAAAGCATTAGTTAATGCAAAAAACAAAATCGATGCGTTAAATGTGTTTCCTGTCCCTGATGGAGATACTGGAACAAATATGTCTTCAACAATAGCGGCTGCTATACCTGATTTAGAAAAAGCTCAAAATGAACCAGTATATGCTATTACTAAAAAAGTTTCAACAAATATGATTTATGAAGCTAGAGGAAACTCTGGTGTTATCCTTTCACAAATTTTCAAAGGATTTGCTTTAGGTACAGATGGTAAAGTTGAATTAAATACTCAAGATTTAATCCAAGCTTTTGAGAAAGCGACTGAAATTGCTTACAAATCAGTTTTTAAACCTGTTGAGGGAACAATTCTTACAGTTATTAGAGAAACAACCGAAAATCTTAAAAAAGAATTCGATGGCAAAGACATTCACTATTCAGTATTCTTTGAAGAAGTTGTTGCGTTTGCACGGAAAAGTTGTGATGAAACACCTAACAAACTTAAGAACTTAAGAGAAGTTGGAGTTACCGATAGTGGTGGTGAAGGTCTTTACACAATTTTCTGAGGAATGAATGAAGCTCTTCACGATAGACCAGTTGAACTTAAAGATAATTCAGATGAAGTTACAAACTTTATTGGTGATAGCGAAGTTTATGAAGGAGAATTTGGTTACTGTACAGAAGTTCTTATCGATTTAACTGAACCAACTAAATTCAAGAAAGCAAACTTTGTTGCAAAACTTGAAAAATTGGCTAACTCACTTGTTGTTGTTTCTGACGACAATATCCTTAAAGTTCACGGACACACAGTTAAACCTGGTGTTATGTTAAACTTTGCTCAACAATATGGTGAATTTATTAAAATCAAATCAGAAAATATGACACTTCAAGCTAACTATTCAAAAGCTAATGCCGAAAAACTTAAAGAGTCACAATTACAACATAGTGAAGAAAGTAGAACACCTTGTGGAATTATCTCATGCAACTTAGGTTCAGGTATAGTCGCAAGAATGAAAGATTTAGGTTGTGACTTTGTTGTCGAAAGTGGACAAACACAGAACCCATCAGCTCAAGACTTGATAAATGCAGTTAATAATGTAAATTCAGATTCAGTATTTATTCTTACAAACAATTCAAACATCATACTTGTTGCACAACAAGTAGCGCAAGTTATCCAAGACAAAAACGTTATTATTATTCCTACAAAAACACAAATCCAAGGAATAACAGCTATGCTTAATTTCAATCACGAATCTTCAGTTGAAGAGAACGTTGAAATGATGAATGAGGCAATTGCTAATGTAACTACTGGTGAAATTACAAAAGCAATTAGAAACACAAAATTAAATGGTGTTCAAATCAAAGATGGTGATTATTTATCTATCATCAATGGAAAAATCACTGCAAGTTCATCAAAACTTTTAGATGCTGCTAAAAAAATAGTTAAAAAAGCAATTACAGAAGACAAAGAATTAGTCACAATTTACTACGGTGACGAAAGCTCACTTGATGAAGCTGAAGAAATCCTTAACTTCATTGAATCAAACTATGATATTGAAGTTGAAATTATTGAAGGTAATCAACCTACATATCAATTCATCATTGGAGTTGAATAATGAAAGACTATAAATTCAAAATTGCTTTTGACATAAATGGAAATGATAATGGTCCAAGTGCAGCAGTTGAATCTGCTAGCAAATTTGCTCTTCAATTCCCTGATACACAAATTCAACTAATTGGTGATATTTCAAATATTGATAAAACAAAACTTCCTGAAAATATCTTACTTATTGAAAACAAAAATGTTCCTAGTGAACCTAAGAACATTAGAAAATCAATGAACGAAGATACATCAATGAATCTTGCAATTAGTAAAGTTATAAACAATGAAGCTAATGCAGTTTTATCAAGTGGAGATAGTGGAGTTTATATCTCAACATTAACACTTAAATTAAAAAGATTACAAAACATTTCTAGACCAGCATTTATGCCAGTTGCTACATCTATTTTAGGTAGCAAATTGCTATTTTTAGATGTAGGTGCTAACTTAGAAACAAAAGCACAATATTTAGTTGAATGAGCTATGCTTGCTTCATTGTTCTATAAAACAATGTTTAAAGTAGCAGAACCTAGAGTTTCACTTATTAACATTGGAACTGAAGATTACAAAGGTCTTACATCAACTAAACAAGCTCACGAATATTTGAAAACATTAAATGATGTTAACTATGTTGGTTTTATTGAATCAAGAGAATTATTTAATGGAAACATTGATGTAGCTGTTGTAGATGGTTATGCAGGTAACACAATGCTTAAAAGTTATGAAGGAGCAATTGGTGCATTTTCAAAAGCACTTAAAGGTCAAATATTAACTAAATTAAAATACAAAATTGGTTATTTACTTTTAAAAGGCGCATTTAAAAATGTTGGTAAGTCACTTGACTATCGTTCAGTTGGTTCTGCTTGAGTACTTGGTGTTAATGGACTAGCAATTAAAGCTCACGGTTCATCTGACGCAAAAGCTTACTACAATGCATTATTATCGATTCAAGAAGCTCTTGAAAATAACTTACTAGAAAAATTACAAACATTATCAGATTCAATTAAAGTTGATAATTTAGAAAGTGAAGAATAATATGGTTAATTCACTTAAAAGCTTTTTTCAAATAAATAATATTCAACCAATTAGAACAGACTATTATCTATTAGCAATTACACATTCATCTTTTAATAGAGATAAAGATGACAACTATGAAAGACTTGAATTTTTAGGAGACTCACTTCTGCAATTTGTTAGTTCAAACTACATATTCAGAAAGTATCCTGAATTATCACAAGGTCACGCAACAAGATTAAGATCAACTGCAGTTAGAACGGAAGCGCTTGCTAAAATATCTAATGAATTAGGTCTTTTAAAAATCTTAAGAACAGGACCTGGAAAAATGCGTGAATCAGTGATTAATTCACCAAAAGTTCAAGCAGACGTGTTCGAAGCAATGATAGCAGCTATATTTTTAGATCAAGGATTTGAAAAAGCTTCACAATTCATAATCAAACATATATCTCCTATCATTGACTCGGTACACAATGACGAAAATAAAGATCCTAAAGGACAACTACAAGAATACTTTCAAAGTATAACAAAGGAAAGTATCACATATCAAACTGATCAACTCAGTGATAAACGTTTTTTAGCAAAAGCTAAACACGATGGTGTTATTTATGGTGAAGGTGTTGGTTTAAGCAAAAAAGAAGCTGAAACTAATGCTGCTATTGATGCACTACAAAAGCTTAAAGATAAAATTGAGGTGCAATAATGAAATTAGTAAAAATCGAAGCACATGGTTTTAAATCATTTGCTGAACCTGTAATCTTACGTTTCGATGGAGGTGTTGCTGGTATTATCGGACCAAACGGTTCTGGTAAAAGTAACATCAACGATGCTATTAAATGAGTTTTAGGGGAACAAAGTTCTAAAGAACTTCGTGGAGACTCAATGCAAGATGTTATCTTTGCTGGTTCTAAAACAGCTAAACCAATGGACTTTGCAAGAGTTACATTAACTTTTGATAACAAAAACTCAAATAACTCAATTCCTGATGAAGTTGTAACAATCACACGTGAATTACAACGTGGTAAAGGTGTAAACAACTACTATATGAATGGGCAACCTTGCAGATACAAAGATATTAAAAGTATTGCAATGGAAACAGGTATTGGGAAAAGCTCATTAGCTATTATTTCTCAAGGGACTGTTTCAGACATCGCTGAAGCATCTGACGAAGATAGACGTGGAATTTTCGAAGAAGCTGCTGGAGTTTCTAAATTCAAATTCAAGAAAACTGAATCAGAAAGAATGCTTAAAAGTGCTGAAGATTCAATGAATCAACTTGAGCCTAGAATTTCAGAGCTTGAAAAACAACTTGGACCATTAAGAAAACAAGCTGAAAAAGCTTTAATCTACAGAGATAAAGCAGAAGCTCTTAAAAAAGTTGAAATCCCATTCTTAGCTAAAGGAATAAAAGAAAATAAAAGAATTTACGAAGAATTAGACGAAGAACTTCGTGGTGTAGACGAAACAATGCAAAAATACAAAGAAGAAATTGCTAGTTTACAAATCGAAATTAAAAACGCAAAAGTTGAAAAAGAAAAAGCAAGACAACAAGTTGATGAGCTTGAAGGAACATACAATGGTATGGCTTCAAGATTAAACTCATTAAACTCAACAATTGATCAACAATTTGCAAAAATTAACTTAATCACAAGTGGACAAGTAACAGTTGATAATGATGAAGCTATCAAATCATATGCAAGTGCAATTAAAAGACTTGAAGCTGAATTACTTTACAACACACATACTTATGGTGAACTTAAAGCTCAATTTGAAGAAACTAGAAAACAAATTGAAGAAGATACAAACTTAGTAAACAATTTAAGAATCGCTAACCAAAACCACAGAGACAACTTAATTTCTGCAAAAACGACTTTACAATCTTTATACAGAACTAAAGAATCTAAATTAAACCTTTTCAAAGGTCCTAAAACAATTATGGAAAACAAAATGTCTTTCAAAGGTGTTAAAGGACTTGTTAGAGATTTAATTAAAGTTAAACCAGAATACATCACAGCTATTGAAACTGTTTTAACTCACGCTGCACAACACATTGTTGTTGATATTCCAAACACAGCTGTTAAAGCAGTTGAATTCCTTAAACAAAACAATGGTGGTAGAGCAACATTTATTCCTCTTACATCTATCCAAGAAAAATTTGTTCGTGATGACTATTTATTAGCAGTTACAGGACACCCTGGATTTGTTGCTCTTGCTTCAGATTTAGTTGATGCAGATCCACAATATTCAGTTTTAGTTAAATTCTTATTAGGGAACGTTGTAGTAGTTGATGATATTAAATCAGCTAATGCAATTTCAAACCTTCTTGAGAAAAAATATATGATTGTAACTCTTGATGGTGACATCATCCGTGTTGGAGGGGTTATCGTTGGGGGAACTGCTCAAGAAAGTGATAACGTCTTAGGTATTGATGAAAAAATTGCTAACCTTGAAAACAAAATCGCTGGTATTGAACCAATGATTAAGAAAAATGAACAACAAATCGAACAATTATCATTTAGACGTAACCAATTAATTCAAAAGAGCAGAAGTACTGAATTAGAAATTCACAACTTAGAAAACTCAATCAAACAAAAACGTGAAGAAGTTACAAACTTAAAAGGAAAAGTTGATGCTTCTTCATTATCACTTGATGATTTCGAAAACTCTGAAACAGTTATTGAAAGAAACAAATTACAAGCAAAACTTATCGTTGTTAAAAATGAGCTTGCTGTTGCTAAAAACTTATATCAATCTTGAGATGAAGCATTATCACTTTACAACACTAAATTATCAGATGCTCAAGATTCTCAAAATGCCTTAAACAAAGGTTACAGCAGCAAAATGATTAACAAATCTGAATCATTCAAGATTTTCACTGAATATACAAACAGATTAGCTAACGTTTACCATATGACAGTTGAATACGCTGATCAAAACTTTGTTTTAGAAATTTCTTATGAAAAAGCAAAAGAATTTGTTGAAGAATTAAGACAACAAATTGCTGAACTTGGAAATGTTAACTTAGAATCTATCGAACAACTTGAAGAAGTTGAAAACAGATATGACACATTAGTAGCTAACAGAGATGAATTAGTTCAAACAAGAGACACTTTATACCAAGCTATCGCTGAACTTGACAAAATCATTGTTACAAGACTTACAAATGTTGTTCACGATGTTAACCAAGAATTCAACAACGTATTCAAATCTATGTTCGGTGGAGGAGCTGCTGAAGTTAGATTCGTTGAACCTAATAATATTTTAGAATCAGGAATCAGCATCTTTGCTCAACCTCCTGGAAAAAGTGTTAAAAACCTTAAATTATTCTCAGGAGGAGAAAAAGCGCTTATTGCTATCTCATTATTATTCGCCATCTTAAGAGCTAGACCTCTTCCATTATGTATTCTTGATGAGGTCGAAGCTGCGCTTGATGAAGCTAACGTTGTTAGATATGCAGAATACTTACAAGAACTTAAGAAACAAACTCAATTCATTGTTATCACACACAGAACAGGAACAATGCAAAGAGTTGACTCATTATTTGCTGCAACAATGCAAACACGTGGAATTACAAGTTTCTTCAGTATTCACTTAAAAGATGTTGAAAAATACATTACTGAAGAAGCTAACTAATTCAATTTGATAGTTGACTATCACAAGAAATTGTGGTAGTTTTTTGTTTATCTAAATTTCTAAAAAATAAGCAAAATAACGAAATTTTGCACTTTTATGACCCTATTTTTTTTTTTTTTTTGCTTTTAGGACTTGCTGACTATGGTTTCCGTGAAACGCGAAACTTGACATATTACTTTAAAAGTTGTATTATTTAATTATGAAACAAAAAAGATTAATAAAAAATTTAAAAAATTTATTTATATTATCAAGCGCACCTTTAACTGCTCTTGTTGCAACCAGCGCAGGTTGTGCAGCAGCACCAAGCTATACAAAAAATCCATTAGCAAAGGTTAATGTTACATATAATGTTGTTAATAGTTATGTAAAACCATCTGTTATAAACACAGAAAATCTCAGTCAATATGTAACTATTAATCCATCAACAGATGAGCTTGTAATTTATAAAACTATTTCAGTTTCACAAACTGACGATGATAAAGGAACATTAAAAATCACTGTTTTACTTGAATCAAAAGAAGATAGTAAACTTACATATTCAAAAGAAATTTTAATTAAAGGTTTTCTTAAAAATATTAAAGCTCAGCCACTTAATCCAAGATATCAACAATTCTTCAACGAGATTGTTGATTCAGCTGAAAACTCAGTTCCAACTGTGTTTATGTCTAGAAATGCAGCTCAATATTTCAACTCTGCATTTATGTTAATGTTAGGTGAATTAAACTACAAAAATAGAAATCAAGATTCACTTAATGATGTACTATTTTTAATAGACAATTCAGTTTATGATAAGTCAAACACAGGAACCCAAAGATTTAATTTTGACTATTTATTGCAAAAATATGGAGACGTTTTACAAACACCAGGTCAATACAACATTGGTAATGGTAAATTAATGGTTGCATCACAATTAAAAGATATGAATCCATCATTAAACGATAATGCTAACAAAAAATACGACGTATTTCCGAGAACATTAAATGAATTATTAACTTACCTAAAACCATATAAAGATGCAGGTGTAAATAAATTCGACTTCTACATTCCGGACATTTCATTCCCATCATTACCAGCAGAAGTTAGAAATTACGTTCTAGAACACGCTAATAAAATAGTACTTTTATCAGATGGAAATGCACAACCTTATAAATTTGTTGAGGCTTCATATCAAAGTTGAGCTAACAGAACTTCAAACAATCTTTCAAAAGATGAAATCGCAGCTTCATTTGAAGAAATGCAAAGAACTCAAAAACAAACAATTGACTATAGATACTACTTCCAATTAACTGACAAAGTTAAACTTTACAACTTTGATGGTTCATACATTGAATATTTCAACAAGCAACTTAGAGCTTTAGACAAGGCTAATTTATCATTATCAATTAAAGATTACCCAACTGATTATTCACAAATTTTCAAAAATGATAAATTAGAAATGGAAAAAGCAATTACTGAATATGAAAAACTAAATAGATTAGAGGTTCGTAATGCTCTTGACTTTGTAATTCACGGAAAAGAACATTATGATTCATCTAAGAAGAACTTAGTATTTATGGGTTCATCATTATTTAGAAAATACGAAACAAAAGTTGAGACTGATCCATTATATGGAAAATGAAGAATTAAAGAACTTACTGAAAATAGAGAAGAAATTATAAGTTTCATCAATGCTATAAAAATTAAATATCCTGAATCTGAATACAATTATATGTATAAAATGCACCCAGTTTATTCAAAAGATGAATCAATCGAGTACATTAGAACATTATTTGGAGATAACAATAAAGCAATTATTCTTGACTCTTCAGTTTCTTGAGAAAACATTATCGCAGTTGATCACTCTAAAGCTGATTATGGTAAGTCAGTATTCTTCAACGAGACATTTAACAACGATTCTAAAACACATATCTTCGGAATTCAAGCTTCATCAACCGTTCTATTATCAACACTTGCATTTGTTAGATCAGCTTACAACTTATCATTAGAGCAAGCTAAAGCATTTGTTGATCCTGAAGATTTTGCAATTCCTACTACATTCCACATTATTAGAAGAGATCAAGTTAAACCAAAAAATGGTTTCTATGATACAAACATTAAAGAACTTGATCAAGTTTACAAATACTTCATTCCATCTAAAACATTCTTTGAATTATCAGAATTCAAATCAATACCTGATTTTGTAGCTAAATGAACTAAAATCAAAGAAGGCAAATAATACTTATTTCACTTGCACATAGACACTTTAGTAATTACTAAAGTGTTTTTTATATAAAAAAGAACAGCTATTTAAGCTATTCTGATTTGTGTTAATCAAGTTCAATTTTACCTGTGTAAAGTTGGTGATAGATACCGTGTAATTTTATAAGCTCATCGTGGGAACCAACTTCTTTAATTTGTCCTTGATCCATAACAACGATTTTATCTACATCTCTAATTGTACTTAAGCGGTGTGCTATAACAAATGAAGTTTTATTTTTCATAAGTTCATACATACCCTCTTGGATTTCTCTTTCAGTTTCTGTATCAATTGTTGAAGTAGCTTCATCAAGAACTAATATCATTGGATCTAACATACTTGTTCTAGCAATTGAAAGAAGTTGTTTTTGGCCTTGTGAAAGTGATTCTCCTGCATTTTCTAAGATAGTATTAAACCCATCTTCAGTTTGTTTAATGAATCTAGTTGCATTAGCAATTTTTGCAGCTTCTTTAATATCTTTAAGTGCTGCATCAGGAACACCATAAGCAATGTTGTCGGCTATTGATTTAGTAAACAATGAAGTTTCTTGAAGAACATATCCAAGTGATTTACGTAATGAAGATTTTTTAATTAGTCTAATATCAATTCCATCAAGTTTAATTGAACCTTGAAATACATCATAAAATCTATTAATTAAGTTTGTAATTGTAGTTTTTCCAGCACCAGTCGCACCCACAAATGCAACTCTTTCACCAGGTTTAATATGTAAATCAAAATCTTTGATAATAGGTTTTCCTTCAACATAACCTGCATAAACGTGATTGAAATCAAACTTACCATCAATTCATTTAATTAAGCATCCCATTGAACCCATTGGTATTTTGAAGTAGTATCTTGATGGTTCGCTTAAGAATTTTTCTTTATCATAAGAATTAAACCAAATAATGTTTGATTTAGATAAATCTGAATGATTGATAATTTCGATTGAACCTTTATCAACTTCTGATAAATTATCCATTGCATCAAACACACGTCTTGCACCTGCTGCAGCCATTGCAAGTGTATTGAACTCTTGAACAATTTGAGAAATTGGTAATGAGAAGTTTCTTGCATATTGTAAGAATGCAACAATAACTCCTGCACTGATTGTTACATCTAATGAACCAACTTTACCACCGTTAAGGTAAATGAGTCCAGAAATAATAGCAATAATTGCATAGTTGATATTTCCAATATTCATAAATACAGGGAATAAAACAGTTACATAAGCTTTTGATTTGTAGTCAGCTTCATAGAACTCTTTATTTCTCTTTTGCATATCTTCAAATGAAGCTTCTTGATGATTAAAGACTTTAATAACCTTAACACCATTAATCATCTCATTTATAAATCCGTTAATAATACCTAGACGTTTTTGTCTTAATGTAAAGAATTTACTTGATTTGCTTGCATAAACAGATGATAAGAACATAGTTGTTCCTACAAGTGCGAACACTATTAATGATAAAAATCAGTTGTAGTAAAGCATAAACACTGTTGTCACAATAAGTGTTGCTAAGCTTGAAAATATTGTTGGTACAGTTTGCATTATGAATTGCTTAAGCACATCAACATCATTAACAAACAATGACATTAAGTCACCTTTAAGTTTCTTATCAAAGTAGCTTATTGGTAATGTTTGCATTTTTGCATATAAGCTATCACGTAAGTTTTTAATAGTTGTATGTGTTAAGAATACTGCTAATCTCGTTGCTATAAATTCAAAAAGCACACCTGATAAAAATAAACTAACTAAGATAATGATTGAAAGGTTGAATCCATTTCAATCAAATTCATTGAAACCTGATTGAAAAAATGGAACTAAGAATTTGTTGAATAGCACTAACCCCAGGTAAGATTGGCCCAAAACATTTACTACTGATGAAATAATGAAACCGAAAATAATGAGCATAAAATATCATTTATTTGTAGCTCAGATAAGTGCAATAACTCTTTTAAGAGCACCTTTAGCTTCTGAGCTTTTTATAGTTTTTCTTTTATTCATCACTACCTCTATTTTGTGTTTCATATAAATGTCTGTAGTATTCGTTTGATTTTAAAAGTTCTTCGTGCTTACCAATCCCTGAAATTTCACCATCATTAATAATTACAATCTTATTTGCATGCTGAATTGACGAAATTCTTTGCGCAATAATGATTTTAGTTACATCTCCTAATTCATATTTAAGTGAGTGCTGGATTTTCTTATCGGTATTATTATCAACTGCACTAGTTGAGTCATCTAAGATAAGAATTTTTGATTTTTTAAGTATAGATCTTGCTATTGAAAGACGTTGTTTTTGCCCACCTGAAAAGTTGTTCCCTGATTCTTCTACTCAAGTGCTCAAGCCATCTTTAGCAAAAACAAAGTCATAAGCTGATGATTTTTTAAGTGCTTCAATTATTTCTTCATCAGTTGCTTCTTCATTTCCTCAACGCATATTTT
Source organism: Mycoplasma sp. 4079 (assembly GCF_047785185.1). Classification (NCBI taxonomy): domain Bacteria; kingdom Bacillati; phylum Mycoplasmatota; class Mollicutes; order Mycoplasmatales; family Mycoplasmataceae; genus Mycoplasma; species Mycoplasma sp. 4079. The sequence continues at coordinate 21,479 of NZ_JBLNNG010000010.1, forward strand.
CGGCAACTGTTCCTGTGAATAAAACATTCTTTTGAAGCACTATAGAAACTTGATTTCTAAGCGCTTTAAGATTGTAATCTTTAACATTAACTCCACCAACTAAAACTTCTCCATTAGTTACATCATATAACCTTGGTATGAGTGAAATAAGCGAAGATTTACCAGCACCTGTTTTTCCTAAAATACCAACAGTTTCACCTGGTTCAATTGTTAAATTAATATTATTTAAGTTATTTAATTCAGCGTGTTCTTTATATTTTAAAGACACATTTCTAAATTCAATTTTTCCACTAGCAACTTCTGTGAACCCATCTTCTTTTTGAACTAAAATTGGTTTTTCTTCAATAAGTTCTCTAATTCTTTTAGCCGATGCTTTAGCAGAAGTTACATTAATAACACCTACAGAGAATAAAATGAAGTTAACTAAAACTTGGAACATATAACCAATGAAAGAAGTTAATGTACCAAAATCCATTGTTGCATTTTGCTTATTCACAACAATATCTTTTGTAGCAACTGCAATAAATGAAACTAAGCAAACATAAATAAGTAACCCGAATAAAGCTCTGTTTGAGTTAATTCATTTTTCAGTCATTATAGAAATTTTTCTAACTAATGCTGATGAGTTCTTAATATCGAGCAATTCATCTTGCTCTTTAACGAATGATTTAATTGTTCTAATTGCATTTAAGTTTTCACCAATTTTTGTGTTTAAGCCATCATAAGCTTTAAGCATTAAATGATATCTTCTATAAACCATAAACATTACAAAACCAATAAATATAGCTAACACAACCATAATAGCAAGCAAAATTGATGCTAATATAGGTGCTATTGTAAATGCAATAGAAATAGCAACCAAAATCATAATTGGTGCCCTAAGCATCATTCTAATGATGTTTAAATAAGCATTTTGAATAGAAACAATATCAGTTGTTAGTCTTGTTATAAGTGTACCATTTGAGTAGTTATCTAAATTCTTAAATGATAATCTCATTAAATTTTTATAAGCATATGCTCTAGCATTATAACCTAGTCCTGCAGCTGCTTTGGATGCGAAAATTCCACTAAGTGCACCAAAAGCAAGTGACGCTAAAGCAAGCGCAATAATAACAAGTGAATATTTTAAAATACCATTTCACGCTTCGTTTTGTAATGCTGTAAATGCTAACTTTTGAATTCCATTATCCATTAATTTCTTAACAGCTAACGGAATAAGAACTTGTGCTACAACTTCTAAAATAGCAAATAATATAGAAAGCAATGAAGCAGTTCTATAGTTTTTCGTTAATTCAAAGAAACTAAAATGTGTAGGAACATAATTTTTAGTTTGTGTCCTTTCCATTATTACTCCTTTCTTTTAAATTGCAAATTAACTTAAATAATCAATTATGCTTCTAGCGGCTACTGCTCCATCTGATGCTGCTGTAACTATTTGACGAACTTTTGTTTGTCTAATATCACCTGCTGCATAAATTCCTGGAACATTTGTTTCCATTTTATCGTTAGTAACAATAAAACCTTTTTCATCTAGTATTCCTAAATCCTGAGCAAATCACGCAGACGATTCAAATCCTATGTAAGGGAAAAACGATGAAACTTTAAGTTCTGTTTGCTCACCATTTTTATTTTTAATAACAACCCCTTCAAGTTGTCTATCGCCCAATAACTGAACTATTTGTGAATTTTTAAACACTTTAATATTTGGTTGCTTCAATAATTCTTCAACTAAAACTTTATCAGCTTTGAATGTTTCATCTCTGATAACTAAATTAACTTCACTAGCAATTCTAGATAAGTAAATTGATTCTTCAACAGCTGAATTCCCATCACCTAAGACTACCGATGGATTTTTACCAAATAATGGAGCATCACAAACAACACAGTAACTAATTCCAAAGTGTTCAAATCTATCATATTCAGGTATGAAAGTTGGTCTTCTATTTATCATTCCAGTTGCAATTAAAACTGATTTCGCTTTTACAACTGAACCATCTGATAAAGCAATTTCTTTATCATATTTACCTAAGTTATTAATTTTTGTAACTGTACCGTAAAGATATTTAGCTCCATATTCTTTAGCATGGTCAAAGAATTCTTGAGCTAATTTTCAGCCTTCAATTTCAGATGTACCTAATCAGTTTTCAACTTTTGCAGTTGATGATAATTTACCACCAGGAGCACCTTTTTCAATAAATGCAACATTCAAGTTTGCTCTTGATGCATATAAAGCTGCATTTAATCCAGCAGGTCCTCCACCAATAATCACAAGATCATAAATTTCGTTCATAGCTTCTCTCCTTAAAAACTAATTATTTAGTTTTAAATTTTATAACTTTTTAAATCATTGTTAAATGTGAGTAGATTTTATCAAAAAATACAAATTTGCTAGTTATATAGGTCAAAAAGTAAGTTTTTGCTAATTGAGCTAAATAAATTTTAGTTTTATTAAGCATTAAAATTTGCAAAATAAAAATATATCCAATTGCTTGGATATATTTAAATTAAGATACAGGCCTCTTAGTTCATAATTTACTAAATAAGTAGCTAAAACTTGTGATGTTTACGTGATTTAAGTAAGCTTCTTTATTTTTATGTTCAAATACAAATTTGTATTTTTCTAATTTTCTTACATATAAATTTCCTCTTAAGAATTCAAAGTAGACAAGTGCCAATCCACCACCGATGATGAATAAGATCGCAACTACTGAATAAAGGTTATATGATTCTTCACGTAAAGGTTCCATTGCAGCACGAGTTATACCATATCAAATTAAGTATAAAGCTCCACCTGACCCTGGTCTTAATAATCCAAAGTAGTTAACAACTCAACAAATTAAAATGTAACCAATTAAGTTTGCTAATCCTTCGTATAAGAATAATGGATATCTGTAAGCACCTTCAAGACCCATACTTGTAGTTAATGAGTCAGAAATGTACATATTTGAAGCAAATGATTTTCCGAATACTAATACTGATGAACCGGTTCAGTCTATTTTTCCATAAACCTCGTGGTTAGCATAGTTTCCAAAACGTCCAACAAATTGTCCTACTAAAACTGCTGGAAGAATGTATCCAAATGCTTTTTTCAGATCAACATCTTTTCTCTTTGTGTATAAGTAAACTATATCAAGGAAAGCAGCTAGAACAACTCCCCCTTGAATACTTAATCCCCCTTGTCAAATTGCGTATCAATGCGAGTTAGGGAATGGATTATCAGGTTGATAAATAAGTCTTTCAATAACGAACCCTAAACGAGCTCCAATGATACCAGCAGGAACTGTGATTAAAATTATCACAAATAAGATATCTATATTTCAGCCTTCTTTATATCAGAAGAAGAAAACAGTAAGAATTGATAGGATAAAACCTAACATAATCATAAATGAGTAAAGGTGCATTTGAAAGGAACCAATACTAAATAAGATTGTTGAAGTACCCTCTGCTATTGGAGAATCAGGTACTCAAGCAGGATATGCTGAATTATTCATTTTCTAATAGTGTCCTTTCATAAATTTCATCTAATACATTCATACCATCATTTCTAGCTAAGTAAGTATTAACAGCAGCTCTAATTAATGAAGCAGCTGAACCTCCTTCTTTGATTGGTATTTGCATTTTCTTAATTGAACGCCCAAAAATTGGATACTCTAAATAATCAACACCTAATCTATCGAATTCACTGTTACCATCTTGTTTAACAAGTTCGATAACAAGATCGATGATTGATGATTTGGCTACAGTTGATACTCCATAAAGTTTTTTAATATCAACTAAACCAATACCTCTGATTTCAAGAAAATTACGTGTAATTTCTGGTGATGATCCGATAAAAATGTTTCCGTTATCTTTAATCAACACAGCATCATCGCTAATTAAAACTGCACCTTGCTGAATTAATTGTAAAGCAGCTTCAGATTTACCAACTCCACTAGCTCCAGTAATAAGCACACCTGTTCCTCCAATAAGAACTAATGTTCCGTGAACTTGTGTAACTTCCCCAAAGTAGTTATTTAAATATGAACCGATGTTTGTTGATATGTAAGATGTACTCATATTAACAAGTGCAACTGGAACTTTATATTTGTTCGCTATATCTACAACTCAGTTAATCGCAGGTTTATTAAACCCTTTAGACAAAATAACAAGTGGAGGTTGCTGTGAAATAACACACTCTATAGCTTGGTAAGCTTTAGTTTTACCTATTTCAAAAAATCAAGACGATTCAGCAGTTCCCCAAGCAATAACGTTTTTGTTAATTCTGTCATTTAAATAATTAGCTGCTAATTCTAGCCCTACACGTTTGATTGCAGGTTGATAAATGTCGTTATAAACCAATTCTTGATTTTCACCATTTATGATTTTTAAATCATAGAAATCAATGATTTTCTTGACATTAATTTTTTTACGTTCTTTATTCATTGAGTATTTTCCTTGAAATTTAAATTTTGTAATTTAATTTTATTAAATTAATTAAGTTTTTGATTACAAAATTTTCTTAAGAAATTGACCTGTGTAACTTCTTGGATTTACAGCAACTTGTTCAGGTGTTCCTTGAGCAACAATTTGTCCCCCGTGAACTCCACCATCAGGTCCTAAATCGATAATGTGATCGCAAGATTTGATTACATCTAAGTTGTGTTCGATAACAATAACTGAGTCACCGTTTTCAACAATTCTATTAAGAATATGAATTAATTTCTTAACATCGTGAGTATGTAATCCTGTTGTTGGTTCATCAAGGACATAAACTGTTTTACCTGTCGGTTTCTTTTGCAAGTAAGTTGCTAACTTAACGCGTTGCGCTTCTCCACCACTTAAAGTTGTTGACATTTGTCCAAGCTTAATGTAACCTAAACCCACGTCCTGTAGAATTTGAAGTTTGTCAATAATCTTATTTCTGTGTTCAAAAAATACAATCGCTTCATCAACACTCATATCTAAAACTTGAGAAATATTTTTGTTGTGATACTTTATTTCAAGTGTTTCTTTATTATATCTTTGACCATCACATTGATCACAAGGTACATAAACATCAGGTAAAAAATGCATTTCAATTTTTATGAAACCATCTCCTGAACATTTTTCACATCTACCACCAGGTACATTGAAACTGAATCTGCTTTTTGTATATCCTCTAATTCTTGATTCTTCAATGTTTTCATAAATTTCTCTAATATCATCAAATACTCCTGTGTAAGTAGCAGGGTTTGATCTTGGAGTTTTTCCAATTGGTGACTGAGAAACCGCAATAACTTTATCAATGTTATTTAATCCTGAAATAGTTTTAAATTTAGCTTTCTTGTGATTTAAACCTTCACTAAGTCCAAGTGAATGTTGAATTCCTCTAACTAAAATTTCATTAACTAATGTACTTTTTCCCGATCCTGAAACTCCAGTCACTGCAACTAATTTACCTAGAGGAATAGTTACATCAATATTTTTAAGGTTATTTTCTCTAGCTCCATAAATAGTAACTTGTTTACCATTGCCACCTCTACGTGTTGCTGGAACTTCGATTTTTCATTCACCAGATAAATATTTAGCTGTAATTGAATTTTTTGATTTTATTATTTCATCTAAAGTCCCTTGAGCAACTACTGTTCCACCATTTAATCCAGCTTCTGGTCCTATATCAACGATATAGTCAGATGCAAACATTGTGTCTTCGTCGTGTTCAACAACAATTAATGTGTTTCCGATATCAACCATTTTTCTAAGTGCATCAATAAGTTTTAAGTTATCCTTTTGATGCAATCCAATTGATGGTTCATCTAAAACATATAAAACGCCTGTTAAATTTGAACCAATTTGAGTAGCTAATCTAATACGTTGAGCTTCTCCACCACTTAAACTTTCAGCACTACGGTTAAGGGTTAAATAGTCAAGACCCACATTTTTAAGGAAGCTTAATCTGTCGATTAGTTCCTTTGTAATTAATGATGAAATTTGCTTGTCATTATCATTTAATGTATCAATTAATTTATTAACCGCTTCAAGTGAATCTTCGATTGATAAAGCAATAAAATCATAAATATTTTTATTATCTAATTTAACTGCTAATGCATATTCATTTAATCTTGAACCCTTACATACTGAACAAGTGAATGAACCCATATATTTTTTAAGGTAATCTCTTCTTCTATCTGAAGTAGTTTCATAATACATTTTCTCAATCTTAGTTAAGATACCATCAATTTCTTTTTCTCTTCTGATGATGTTGTTTGATGAAGAAACTAATGTGTAAGCAATAGGTTCGTGTGAACCATATTTAATTATTTCAAGCTCCTTTTCTCATAAATCTTCAATAGGTGTGTTTTTATTTATATTGTAGTAATTTAAAAGTTGATCAAACTCTTGTCATTCAAGGTTTTGAGTATTCACTGTATTTTGGAAATATTCAATACCACCTTCGTTAATTGATCTTCAAGGTTCAGGAACAATTGAATCAAAGTCAGCTTTAAACTCAAGACCTAAACCTTTACAGTTATCACACATTCCATATGGAGCATTGAATGAGAATAATCTTGTTTCAATTTTAGGCATATTGAAATCTTTGTAGATGCAAGAGTATGTTTTTGAGAATATAAATGTTTTATCTAAGTCAACATTTTCAACCTTAATCAATCCATCTGCATATTCAGTTGCAATTTCTAAAGCTTGTGAAATTCTATTGTAATTTTCTTCAGTTAATCTAACACGATCAATTACTAATTCTATAGTGTGCTTGTTGTTTTTGGTCAAATCAATAGGTTCATCAAGCATCATATACATACCGTTAACTTTAACTCTTAAGAAACCTTCTTTTTTAAGCTTTTCAAAAAGATTTTGATGTGTTCCTTTTTCTCCATCGACTAATGGGGCTAAAATAACAAGTCTTGAATTAGGTTCTTGTTCATAAATTGAATTTAAAATGTCTTTAGTTGTCTGAGTTGAAATTTCAATGTTATGTGTAGGACAATATGGTTTGCCAATTCTTGCGAAAAGTAATCTGAAATAATCATAAATTTCAGTAACTGTCCCAACAGTAGATCTAGGGTTATTATGAACAGTTTTTTGTTCAATTGAAATCGATGGACTTAATCCTTCGATTTTGTCAACATCCGGTTTTTTAGTCCCTCCTAAAAACATTCTTGCATAAGATGAAAGAGAATCGACATATCTTCTTCTTCCTTCTTCATAGATTGTGTTAAACGCAAGTGAACTTTTACCACTACCACTAAGACCTGTAAATACAATTAACTTATTTTTAGGTAAAGTTAAATCAACATTCTTAAGGTTATTTTCTCTAGCTCCCTGAATAATTAATAAATTTTCTTTACTCATTTAATACTCCTTTCTATTTTGTTTCTTGTAATTCTAATAATATATTTCTAAGCTCAATAGCTCTTTCATAATCAAGCTCTTTTGCAGCTTGATTCATTTGATTTCTAATATCGTCAATAATTTCTTGCTTAGCTTTCTTATCAATTTTGTCGCCTGATTTAGTTTTGTTTTGTTTAGCTAAAATAGCTTCAACAGCATTTGTAATATCGTGACCATGAATTGGCTCACTTATAGGTTTTATAATTGTTCTAGGTACAATTCCGTGTTTTTCATTGTAAGCAAGCTGAATACGTCTTTTTTCTTCATTATCATCCATACAAATTTTCATAGCTTCAGTGATTCTATCAGCATAGAAAACTGCTTTACCATTTGCGTTACGAGCTGCACGACCTGTAATCTGAATTAAACTTCTCGCATTACGCATAAAACCAGCTACATCTGCATCTAAAACAAGTACTCTAGAAACTTCAGGTATATCGATACCTTCACGTAAAAGGTTAATCCCGACAATAACTTCGTAAATACCTTTTCTAAGCTTTCTAATAATTTCATTTCTAACAAAAGTGTTATGTTCTGAGTGAATGTAAGCAGCTTTAATTCCGTGCTCAATTAAGTAAGTCGATAACTCTTCAGCGCTTCTTTTTGTCACTGTTAGAATGATTGTTTTTTCACCAGTTTCTCTTTGTTTTATTATGATGTCATAGATGTCTTCAATTTGATTTTGCTTTGGTTTAATAATAATTTCAGGATCAACTAATCCAGTAGGACGAACATAAAGTTTTGAAATATTACTTGGTTCAGTTTTTTCAAGTTCATAATCGCCCGGTGTTGCTGAAATGTAAATTCTAGGAAACTTAAATTCAGTTTCTCATTCATTAAACATTAAAGGTCTGTTATCAAAAGCAGATGGTAATCTAAAACCATAATTAACAAGTTTTTCTTTTCTTGATCTATCCCCTTTATACATTGCTCCTAATTGTGGAATAAACATATGTGACTCATCAATTAACATTAATGAATCTTCAGGGAAGTAATCTAAAATTGTGTATGGTCTTTGACCGAAAGTTCTACCATCAAGGTACATTGAGTAATTTTCTATACCTTTGCAAGTACCAAATTCTTTCATATCGTCAATATCATTTTTGACTCTTTGAGATAATCTAGCAGACTCAAGAATTTTCTGTTCTTTAACAAACTTTGCAATTGATTGCGCTAATTCTTCTTCAATTTTTGGAATTATCCTATCAAAAACAGTTTTATCTGTAGCATACTCATCTCCAGGTGAAAGTACATAGATATTATGTTTTTTAGAGACTTCCTTTGTAAGTGGATCTATTGTTGCAATATCTTCAATTTCATCTCCAAAAAATGAAATCCTAATTGCATGATTTTCAGAATCAGCAGGTCTAACAATTACCGTGTCACCTTTAACTGTGAAATCTCCAGGAGACTGGTCTATATCATTTCTATCATATTTAATTTTGATAAGTTGTGTGATAAAGTTATTCAACCCGATTTCTTGACCTTTGTAAAATCTAAAGAATGAATCTTTATAAACATCTGGAGAAAGTGCTCCATAAATAGCTGAAACACTGGCCACAACAATTACATCTTTACGTGTAATTAATGAATTAATTGCACTCATTCTTAAGATTTCAATTTGCTCATTAGTTTTAGAATCCTTTTCAATATAAACATCAGTACTTGGTTCATATGCTTCAGGTCTGAAAAAGTCAAAGTAACTAATGTAATATTCAACTGCATTATTAGGGAAAAATGACTTTAGCTCACTATATAACTGACTTGCTAAAGTCTTGTTATGAGACAAAATAATAGTAGGTCTATTAACTTCTTTAATAACATTAGCAATAGTAAAAGTTTTTCCTGAACCTGTCACTCCTAAAAGAACTTGGTCAGTATTTCCTTTTTTAACACCCTCTGCTAATTCTTTAATTGCTTTAGGTTGGTCGCCTTGTGGTTTATAGTCTGCTTTTAAATCGAATATACTCATGATTAATATATTATATATGTTAATTTTTAGCATAATATTCTTTTAAAAATGACTAAAAAGTCTATTTTTTAGACTTAAAATCTGATAAATCTTTATAATTAAATTTATTAACTAACAGGAGAGATGTGAAAAAGAAAATTAATAAGAAAACCTTAATATTAAACTAGGACAAGAAAAGTAGACAGAAAATAAAAAAAACTGTCTGCTTTTTGTTTACAATAAGAGAAAGGATTTTA
>NZ_JBLNNG010000011.1:0-30655 GCF_047785185.1 Mycoplasma sp. 4079
GGAGTCTGGGCCGTATCTCAGTCCCAGTGTGACGGTTCAGTCTCTCAACCCCGTTAAACATCATAGCCTTGGTAGGCTATTACCCTACCAACTAGCTAATGTTACGCACCCCAATCCTTTAGTGAAGCTTTAAGGCTCCTTTTATATATAGAACATGCGTTCCATATAAGTATCCGGTATTAGCGATAATTTCTCATCGTTATCCCAATCTAAAGGGCATGTTAAGTACGTGTTACTCACCCATTCGCCGCTAAGTTCAAAGAACTTCGCTCGACATGCATGTATTAGGCACACAGCCAGCGTTCATCCTGAGCCAGGATCAAACTCTCGAAAAAAATTGACTTGTCATGTCTTGTATATATCTAGTTTTCAAAGAACTTCTTTGCTATCAAAAGCATGAATATTATAACACTAAATTAATTTCTCAAAATTTTTTTTAATTTTTTTAATGTCGAATAAAAAACACAACTAGTTAATAATTACTAGTTGTGCCACTTAATAATTAGCTATCTAAAATTTTCTTCTCAGTCTACTTTTATTGCCCCTCTAAAATTGACTTATTTTAAATTTCTATATTATATATATTGATAGGTTTTATTGTATTCTCTCTTTTAGTGTTTAATTCAATAATTACAGCATTTAACTGTGTGTTATTTTCACTGACAGTAAATTTCTCCCTACTGTTATATCTCATTTTTTTATAAACTTCTTCAAAGTTTGCGCCGATTGCCGCATTCATAGGTCCAACCATACCTACATCAGTAATATATGCAGTTCCTTTTGGTAAGATTCTATAATCATTAGTTTGAACATGTGTATGTGTTCCGACTACTGCATCGACAACTCCATCTAAATATAGACCCAGTACATTTTTCTCACTTGTTGTTTCAGCATGGAAATCAACAAAATTAAAGTCCACAGATTCTTCTTCCATAATAGAATCCATAGCATCAAAAAAGTTATTTGCACTTTCCTGTTCTCATGGACTAAGTAGATTATTAAAAGTTATACCCAACAAACTAATAACTCTTAGTTTAGAATTTTTAACTTTAAATATCTTAGCCCCACTTCCTTGATAGCCTCTATCTATATTTAATGGTCTAATTATGTTATTCTCATTTTCTAATAGTTCATAAATTTCCTCATTAGCTCATACATGGTTTCCCATAGTAAATGCATTTATCCCTAATTCTGAAAGTTTTAAATAATCTGTTTTATTAAGGCCTTTTCTTCCAGAAACGTTTTCCCCTTGAGCAATGATAAAATCTATTTTGTATTTTTCTTTTAAAGTTTGGATATATTTTTCTACAGTTTTAATTCCTGGTTCCCCAAAAATATCTCCAAAAAATAGTATTCTAATTTTCTTATTTCTTTGGTTAGTCAAGTTCATATAGCAATTATATGACTAACAAATTAAATGTTTAACTTATTTTTAACATTTAATTTTAGTTAAAATTGCTTCCCTTAACTCATTGTCATTTTCGATATAATCGCGCATATTTTTCTTTCCTTGAGCTATATTTTTACCATTATAGCTATATCAAGAACCTTTTTTCTCAATTATTTTTTCTTCGACTGCGACATCAACAAGTTCTGAAAACTTATCAATACCTTTCGAAAATATCAATTCGCTCTGAGCAGACGTATAAGGGGCTGATAATTTATTTTTAACGACCTTGAACCTAATTTCAGTTCCTGTATTTGATTTTCCATCTGTAATAATCGTTCCTTTCCTTACTTCAACTCTTATACTTGAATAAAATTTAAGAGCACGTCCTCCCGGAGTTGTTTCTGGACTACCAAAAATAACTCCAATTTTTTCCCTCATTTGATTTATAAATAAGATTGTTGTCTTATTCTTATTTGAATTTCCTGTGATTTTTCTAAGTGCTTTTGACATTAATCTTGCTTGAGCACCAATTTGTTGATCGCCCATTTCTCCATTTAATTCAGCTTCTGGAACTAATGCAGCAACACTATCGACCACAATCAAGTCAATGAATCCTGATTTAGCTAGTGTATCGACAATTTCTAATGCTTGTTCTCCTGAACTTGGTTGAGATAAAATTAATTTGTCTAGTTGAACACCAATTCTTTTAGCATATTCAGGATCTATTGATTGTTCTGCATCTATAAATGCAGCTAAACCTCCATTCTTTTGAACTTCGGCTATAGTATGTAGTGCTAAAGTTGTTTTACCACTACTTTCAGGACCATAGATTTCAATAATCTTCCCTTGTGGAAAACCACCTATACCTAAGGCTCTGTCTAGAACATAGCTACCACTATGTATAGTTTGTATATTTATTTCAGGTTTTTCGCCTAAAATCATTATTGAATCATTACCAAACCTTTTTCCAATTTCATTTAAAACTGATTTTGCATTTTTCATTAATGTTGCATAATCAGGAATCGGAATGGTTGTTTCGATTTCTGTTAAATTCATTTTTTCACCTCCCAATCTAATTACACAACTTTTTTAAAAAAATTTATTGCTCATTCCAAAACGGAACTAAAAAAGAACCACAAGTATCATAGTATAAATTCCCGATTAACTATGATGGCTTGTGGTTCATTTTTTATAATAACTGCAATAAAATAAAAATTAAAAATTTTTGGTTAAATTTGAAAAAATTTTAAAAAATCAATTATTTACGAATATTTAAAGCTTCAATCACTTCGTTGTATTTTTCGAAATTTGTTTCTTTTAAATGTCTTAAAAGAACTTTACGATGTGAAATTTTTGCTAAGAAACCTCTTTTAGAATGATTATCTTTTGGGTTGTTAGCAAAGTGAGGTTTTAAAAGTTCGATATCTTCTGTTAAGATAGCGATTTGAACTGCTATATTTCCAGTGTCTTTAGAATTTTTACCGAATTTTTCAGTTAATTCTAATTTTCTTTGTTTTGAAACCATAATATCTCCTTCTAATTTGAAATTATTATGTTTATAACCCAGATGTTTTATATATCAAAACTCCGAGCTATAAATTTGTGTTTTATATGAAAAAATCTGATATTTCCTAGTATCTGTAAGTTTTATTTAATAATTACATATTGCAATTATTTTTAATTATATAACTTTTTAAGTTAAATTGCTTTAATTCTAAATCTAATTTAATAATTAAATAATATTTCTTTAGATTTTGTAATATCAGTGTCACTTAAAAATGCTTCATATTCATTTTTAATTAATCTAACTACTTTTCTGAATTCGATAACTATTTGACTATCTGCTAAATCTTCAAGTTCAAAGTTAAATAAATCTAAATAAATCGAATGATCCAAATCAATTAATATGCTTGCATATATTACTAAATCTTCAAAATAAATCACACCTGAATATACACCTGGATGAATGTTTACTAAATTTGCAGATTTTGTGATTATTAAATCAGAATTGACATTGCAACTGATTGCATAATTGAAAACTAATAATGAATTAACAAAATCTAAATCACCAAACTCTATGCTTTCTTTTAGTTTTGATGTACTGATTTTTACATTTTGAATTTTCTGAGTTGGCTGAGTAATAAATGAATAATTTTTATTTAAAGTATTCTCATTTTTTGCAAGTTCAAAATTATAACTTGCTCGATGACCACATTTATAATCTTCACCAGCTATAAATGTGACTTTTTTATTTTGACCCAATTTATTTAAAAATAAAATTCCATCTCAATTTCTGATCGCTTCAAAATCAAGTTCAATAATTGAATCTAAATCCAATTGAGTAAGCTGCATATATTTTGCATTTTTATCTGTAAAACTAGTTCCATTATCTTTTGGCAGTAATTTGTCAGAATTAAAACAAACTAAAATAACTCTTCTATCTTCATTTTGTTTTTTTAATTCAATAGCTTTTTTATAGAGTTGATAGTGACCTAAATGAAATGAATTAAATTCACCTAAAAGAAAAATATCACTATCTTTTGTCTCAAAATCGTCTAAATCATAGATTAATAAATCTTCCATATTAAATTAAACCTAATTCTTTTAATTTTAAATATGCTCCATCGTATTCTGCATCTAACATAATTTCATCAGCATATTTTTTAACACTGTTACTTGCAGTTTCTGTAGTCACACCAATATAAGCTTTTTGTAGCATATCAACATCATTTGCTCCATCACCGAAGGCAATTAGGTTTTCTTGCAATGTGAAACCAAGTCTTTCACACAACACTTCTAAAGCAGTACTTTTCATACAATTTTTTGGACTAATGAAAATTCCATTACTTCAAGTTGAAGACACTTCCATTGATAAATTGTTATCTTCGATGAATTTTTGCATTTCTTTACCTAATATTTTTGCATCAGGTGTATTGATTGTAATCATATATAAATCATCATTTGATAGTTCTTTTTCATCAAAATCATAATAATTAGTCATAAACGGTCTAATAAATCAAGATCTTAAATCCATTGTAGGCGACTTAAAGACTTTATCAAAATCAGTTACTGCGAATGCAACAATTTTATCTTTGTATGCATTATAAAACTTAACAACATCTTCTTTAAGAAGGGTATTTTTGTAAATAAATTTTTCAGTTTCAAGATCATAAATAAATGATCCATTTGCTCCTATAAAGTAATTTGGTTGAAGAACTTTTAAAAAATCCCCAATTGTTGCGAATTCTCTTGCTGTAGCTAAAACTGAAACAATTCCATTTTGTTTTAATAATGGAAAAATTTTTCTTGTATTTAATGAAAATTCTCTGATCCCTTTAGCTAATAATGTCCCATCAATATCGAATGCAGCTACTTTAATATTATCTTTGATTGTTTTCATATAAATTTATCCTTTCAATCGAAACTTTCTTAGGTTTAAAAACACCTTTTATTACTTGCCCAATGGCTCAAACTTCATCTTCATTTGGTGAATAAAGTAGGTAATCACCATCTTCTTTTTCAACTTTAAATTCATTGCCATTTCTAATGAATTTAAAAATTTCATTATTTGAAATCATTTTTTTTAGATTTAATAATTTATCAATTTGAATTTGTTCATATTGTTCTTCAGATAAGTCATCAACAGAAACATTTCCACAGCTTACTCTTTTTAAATAAGTCATTACACAATTTGTTCCTGCCTTTTGTGCCGTGTCAACTAAAACACTTCTAACGTAGGCGCCTTCAGAAACTTTTAATTCAACCGTTGCTTCTTGAATTTGATCATCAAAATCAATTAAATTGTAAACAAATATTTCTATTGGTTGTTTTCTTAATTCAACTTCCTTTTGCTCTCTTGCATACTCATATGCTTTCTTACCATTTATCTTTTTTGCACTATATATAGGTGGTATTTGAAATTTTAATGTTTTAACGTATTCCATTGCTTCAAGAAATTCTTGTTTTGTAATTGGTTTATTATTTAACATTTCGACCTTACCATCAACATCATACGTGTCGCTTTTATAATTGAATTTACATTTTGCAATATAAGTTTTAGTTTTGTCATCAATATAAGGCAACAATTTAGTTTCAAAATCTGTTGCAAAAATTATTAAACCAGTTGCTAATGGGTCTAAAATTCCAGAATGGCCTATTTTTTTGGCACCCAATTCTTTTTGTAAACCTCTAATAGTTTTATTTGAAAAATCACCACTTTTTTTATGATATTTGTAAAACATAATGCACCTACTTTTAGTATTTAAATTTTATAAGAAAAAATAATATTAATTTAATATTATTTGCAAAGTTATTCAATCACAAAAGTGCTATAATACTTTCAACTATGAATACATCTAAAAATCCAATTATTATTTTCACTGGACCTAGTGGTGTAGGAAAAGGGACAGTTGAAAGATTATTATTCGAATACGATGAGTTAAACTTATCGTTATCTTGTTCTGCTACAACAAGACTTCCTAGAGAAGGAGAGTTAGATGGTATTCATTACTATTTCATTGATAGAGATAGATTCAGAGACAAAATTAAAAGTAGAAAATTTCTTGAATTTTCTTACCATTTAGATAATTATTATGGAACTTTATATTCTGAGTTAGATAAGATTCATAAAAAACATAAAGTGCCTATGTTAGAAATAGAAACAAATGGTGCTAAACAAGTTATTAAGAAGTTCACTCAAGATACAAGAGAAGCTGATAAATATCACTTAATAACTATATTTTTAGCTCCACCATCAGTTGATGATTTAAGAAAAAGAATTTTAAACCGTGGTTCTGAAAATCCACAAACTCTTAAAAGTAGACTTAAAAAAGCCGAAGAAGAAATTGCTGATTCACACATTTTCCAATACATCGTTGTAAATGATGTTCCTGAAAGAGCGGCAGAAGAAATTAGAAGCATTCTACACAAGGAGCTTGGAATTGAGTAGTTTCTATTTTGAATCATTACAAGGTATTAGACCTAAAAACGACGATAGAGTAGCTGTATTTGAAAATGATACAGCTTATTTATCTATTCTATGCGATGGAATTGGTGGACAACCACACGGTGATACGGCTGCTCAAACAATAATTTCAAGATTTAAAACAGAATTTGAAAGCATTGGAACTCTTAATTCAGCAATTGCTATTGAATATTTTATAAAAAACACATTCGACAAAGTTCATAATGATTTTTACAACTTAATCAAAGAAGATCCATCAAAATTTACAATGGGTTCAACTTGTGTTGGATATTATTTTTCTAAATTGTTAAATTCACTTGTGATTTTTAACATCGGTGATAGTAGATGTTATTTATTAATTAAAAAATCTAAAAAAACAGAGCTTAAGTTGATGACAAGAGATCACAACTTATTAAATAAACTTACTGAAGAAAATAAAGATTCATCAACTTTTTCAGATAGCTATTTAAGATTACTTGTTAATGCTATTAGTTACAATAACAAAAAACATTTTGATGTTGACTTATTTGTTTTAGATCCAAAATCATTAAATATTATTGAGTGAATTGTATTAACTTCAGATGGTATTCACGAATTTGTTTCAACTTCAAAAATTGAAAATATTTTAACATCAACCAATTGTCCTGAAGAGGCTACTAAAAAGATAGTCTCAGAGGCACAAAAGAATAAATCAAGTGATAATATGAGCATAGTTTTACAAAGATTGAGAGGTACAAATGAGTAAATCAAACGAACAAATTAACTTAAATCCTCAATCTAATATTTATAAAAAATACGATGTTCAAAGAATTCTTGGAACTGGAGGAATGGGAACTGTTTTTTTGGCTACATTCAAGAATGATAAAAACAAAAAAGTAGCAATTAAATATTTAAATAATATTTTTAATGAAACTGAAGCTAAAAGATTTGAAGATGAAGCTAAATTACTTTCAAAAGTAAAATCTAAGTACTTACCAAGTTTTTATGAGCATCATAAAAGTTCAACTGAAGAATACTATGTTATGGAATATATCAGTGGTTTGACATTGCACGACCACATTCGAAAACATACATCCTTGAGTGCTAAAAAAGCAAGATCATACATTATGGAAATCGCTGAAGGAATAGGCGAACTTCATGTGCATGGAATTATTCACAGGGATATAAAAAGTCAAAATATCATAATTACTAATGACCAAAAAATTAAAATCCTAGACCTTGGCATTTCATTAACTCCTGAATCACAAAGATTAACAAGAGAAAATGCAGTTATTTGTAGCCCGTATTATGCAGCACCTGAATACTCAATTAAAAACCACAAAATAACAAAAGCTGTTGATATTTATGCTTTAGGTGTTTTATTGTTCGAAATGTTAACGGGAACTTATCCATACAAAAGCGAACATGAACATGAAACAATAACATTGCATTATAAAGGTACATTCCCATCAGCCAGAAACTTTACTGATATCCCTCAAGCATTGGATAATGTCATTTTGAAAGCTACAGCTAAAAAACCTGCAGATAGATATCAAACTGTTTTTGAATTTAAAAAAGCCGTCAGCGAATCGCTTGATTCCTCAAAAATGTTTGAGACACCATTGAAACCTGGTAAAGCTAAACAAAAGAAAAAACTTAGCAATATTATTAATAGCAATGCTTTCCTAATTACAATGATTGTTATTATTCTTGTAATAATTCTTGGAGTAGTTTTATGATTTACAATTTGAGGTAGCAATTAATGATTTACAAAGTCACAAAAATTGTCGCAGGAATTTACACATTGCAAAATAATCAAGGTGAGATTTTAAATATACCTGCTGCAGGTAAATTAAGATACCAAAATCAAACACCTATTGTTGGAGATAATGTTTTAGTTGAGAATAATCAATTAAAGGAAATCTTAGAAAGAAAAAACGAATTCATAAGACCCAAAGTTGCAAACGTTGATCAAATGATTGTTGTAATGTCTGTTAAGGATCCACAATTTCAATTTTTTTTAGTTGATAAATATCTTGCGATTATTGAATTTAAGAAAATTAAGCCAGTTATCTTTTTAACCAAGACCGATATGGATCCTGAATACTCTAGAGAAATTTATGAATATTACTCAAATATGGGTTATAAAGTATTTTTAATCGACAATCTAAAACCATCAAGCTACATAAATGAAGTTAAACAAATATTTAAAGATAAATATTCTGTTTTTATGGGTCAAAGTGGTGTTGGAAAAACAACAACTATCAATAATTTGGGCCAATTTAGCTTTGACACTCAAGAAATTTCTAAAGCACTAGGAAGAGGAAAACATACAACAAGAGTTGTGTCAATAATCCCTTTTAATGATGGTTATGTTATTGATACACCTGGCTTTTCATCCTTAAATTTAGATTTAACACCAGTTGAATTAGCACAAAGTTTTGAAACATTTTATGAGTTATCAAAACTTTGCAAATTCAGAAACTGCTTGCACATAAACGAAAAAGATCAAGACTGTGCTATTAAGCAACAAATTAATACTAAGTTAGTTCCTTTAAAACGTTATGAAAATTATGTAAAATTAAATCAAGAAATTAATGAAAATAAAAGAGGATTTTAATATGACAAAATATGTAACACCAAGTTTATTAAATGTTGAAAAAGAAAACAGATTAGCAATGGCTAATACATTGGTTGAAAATGGTATCAAATGAATTCACTATGATGTTATGGATGGAAAATTTGTTCCTAACACAGCAATTCAAGTAGAAGAAATTGAGAACATCAATAAAAACGGTTTAAAACACCTTAAAGATGCTCATTTAATGGTTGTTAACCCTTATGATTATGTAGACCAAGTTAAAGATGTAGTTGATATCATCACATTCCACTTTGAGGCTATCAAAGATGATCTTAAAAAATTTGATGAATTTTTAACTCAAAAATATGATGAATTAAAAATCGGTTTAGCAATCAAACCATCTACATCAGTTGATGAAATTAAGCCATTTTTAGATAGATTAGCTCTTGTTTTAGTTATGTCTGTAGAACCAGGTGCTGGAGGTCAAAAATTTATGCCATCTGCGTTAGAAAAAATTGCTTACTTAAAAGATTTAAAAATTGAAAATGGTTACGAATACTTAATTCAAGTTGATGGAGGAATTAACAATGTAACTGGACCAGAAGCTTTTAAAGCAGGTGCTGATGCATGTGTTGCAGGAACATACATTGTTGTTGAACCAACAAAAGAAAGAATTCAATCAGTTTTAGGACACCATAGATAATTTTAGAAATTAGCAACAATTGTTGCTTTTTCTTTTATATTTTTTCACTCTCATATAACCTAATAAAAAACATTTTTTTATTTTCAAAATATTTTTTTTGTTTTATAATATTGATGTGTTTGGGGGGATAGCAAAGCGGCCAAATGCGGGTGGCTGTAACCCACTTTCTTCGGATTCGGGGGTTCGAATCCCTCTCCCCCCACCATGATTGCCCCATAGCCAAGCGGTAAGGCAGTGGGTTTTGGTTCCACGATGCGTTAGTTCGAATCTAACTGGGGCAGCCATATCACCGAAAGGTGTTTTTTTATTACCTTTTTTACATTACTTTTTTGTTAAAAATGCAATTTTTTAATAAAAATAGTTTAAATTTGCACTTTTTGAATTTTGACCTCTTAAATTTATCTTTTGTGCTAAAATTTAAAAACTATGAATAATAACAAACAATTAGACAAAATTACACCATTAGAACAAGACTTCACTCAATGATATACAGACGTTGTTCAAAACGGAAAATTAATGATGTACGGACCTACAAAAGGTACAATGTTTTTACTTCCTAACTCATATGGAATTTGAGAACTAATACAAGAAAATTTAAATAAAGCATTCAAAGAAAAAAATGTTCAAAATGTTAACTTACCATTATTAATTCCTGAATCACTTTTCAACAAAGAAAAAGAACACATTGATGGATTCAATCCTGAACTTGCTACAGTTACAATGGCCGGTAATAAAGAGTTAGATGAGAAACTTTTTATTAGACCTACATCAGAGGTTTTATTTGCGCACTTATTTAAAAACTCAATTCAATCATATAAAGATTTACCAATGATCTACAACCAATGAGTAAGTGTTATTAGATGAGAAAAAACAACTAGACCATTTTTAAGATCTAGAGAATTCTTATGACAAGAAGGACATACAGCTCATTCGTCATCACTGGAAGCTAGAACTCTTTCGAAAGAAATGATTAAAGTGTATTCTAAATTCCTTAAAAAATACCTTGCTATTCCTACTATTATAGGTAAGAAAACACCAAATGAAAAATTCGCAGGTGCATGTACAACTTGAACAATTGAAGCTATGATGAAAAATGGATATGCTCTTCAAGCAGGAACTAGTCACTATTTAGCTCAAAACTTCTCAAAACCTTTTGAAATTCTTTTTAAAAATGAAAAGAATGAATTTGAAAATGTTTATCAAACTTCATGAGGTTGCACAACTAGATTAATTGGTGCACTTATTATGACACATGGTGACAATAGAGGAATTATCATCCCACCTTATGTTGCTCCTGTTCAAGTTGATATTTTAGAATTATTCGCAAATAAGAATCCACAAATTCATGAAACAGCTAAAAAACTTTTCGCTGACCTTTCAAGAAAATTCCGTGTTAGATTAGATGATACTGATAAAAATCCAGGTTTCAAAGCTTCTAACTCAGAAATCCAAGGAGTTCCATTAAGAATTGAACTTGGACCTAAAGATTTAGAAAACAATCAAGTTACAATCGTTAGAAGAGATACTCTTGAAAAATCACAAGTAGCAGTTAAAGATGTTAAAAATGTTGTTTCAGAATTATTAAAACAAATTCACGATAATTTATATGAACAAGCCGAACAAAGATTAATTAATAATCAAGAATACGTTTATAACTACGAAGATTTCAAATCAAAAATAGCTGAAAACAAGTTTGTTATTGCTCCATTTTGCTGTGATGGAAATGTTGAAGATCAAATCAAAGAAGACACCGGAGCAACAGCAAGATGTATTCCTCTTTCTTTAGATAAACCAATCAAGGATGTCGAGTGTTTTTGAGAGGGTTGTGATAAGAAAACAAGTAGATATGTGGTCTTCGCAAAGGCATATTAAAAATGATGTTGTACATCATTTTTTTATATTCTATTTTTGCATTAAATGTAAACAAAGCAATAGCTTTGTTCTTTTTTAGTATTTTTTTGATCAAAATCGGTAATTTTTTTACAAAATAAGTGTGAAAGGAGGAAAAATATGGCCAAAAATATTCAAAAAATAATTACATATATAAATTCATTAAACGGAGAAAACATGCAACAAAATCTATTAACCGAAGCACAAGAAAAAGCATTATATGCTCAAGAATGCGCAGTAGTCAATAATATATTTAAATTAAGAGATATTTTTATTAAAAATCTTAAAAGTAAAATAGTTAATTTAGAAACTATTTTAAGACACAAAAATGATCCTGAGGTTTCTAAACAACTCGAGATTGAAACTAACAAACTCAAAAAAGACTCTTCATTAGTCGGATTAGTTTTATCATTGATGAAAATTCAAAATTCTTGAATAATCAACAAAATGTATTGTGATGAAGAAACAAGATATAACAAGGAATGATATACTGATTATTTCTCAAAGACCACATTCTACAAGAGGAAACGAGATGCTATTAAAGAGTTTATAGAAATCTACTTCAACTATGTATAACATTGTGTCCATACACAATCAGGATACTTATATTGTTGAACAAAGAGACTTCAAAGTAAACATATTAAATGGTGGAAATCTAGGAAATTTTAATCCAAGTAATTTTGATTTACCATTTATTATTAGTATAGATAGAATTTTATCAAATGGATATACAGACATCAGTTTTGGATTTAAAGATAAAATCAATACACCATTTACTGAAGCTCTTAGATACCTTCTAAAAAGAAGATTTAATCTAAACATTTTAAATAATAAATTTACTATTAAAGCTTATGTTTTTGTTAATAAGGAACAAAAAGCTGAATTTAGTACCGACGATTTTGGTCTTAGTAATTTCAAGAGACTGAATTTCATTGAGTTAGATACACCATTCAATAAATTAAATTCAATCTTCATTAGGTTTACATTTACATCCAAAGTCCTGGGAATCGAGGAAGAATTATTTAAGGAATATCAGGTAATTTTTGGGAATGAAATTAAGAATTCACAACAAATATCTCCACAAAATTTATTATTTAAAATCAAAGTACCTTACTCATATGTTTTTAATTTTTCTGAAAATTCAACTTACTGAACTAAAAAGTACTATCACAATATCATTTTAGAATTACCAAAAATTAATAATACAAATCAATTCACGAATTTATTGAAAATTACACAATTTAATGATAAAAAAGATAATTTGATGCCTGGAGAAAATAATAAAAATACAGATATGCAAATTAATGTCAATGAAGTTCATATAAATAATTTCTTGTCCAAAAATGAAAAAATTAATTTGCATTTAGAAAAAGAAAATGACGATAATATTTATCACTCTGGACTAATTGAAAATAACTGTTATCACAAGGTGGTAAGGATAGATGACTATTTAACTACTAATGAATCAGATATGACAATTAACAAAATTCCAGGTTTAATACCTAGTAAATCCTTAAAAATTCCATATCAATATAGTGGTCTATTAACTTTTAAATTTCCAATTTCCACACCTTATTTCAATTTTGATTTCATCAAAACTTTTGATATCAAACCCACTCAACTTTACGAAAGTAATACAGATAAAAGATTGAGAATTGCTTATTTTGATGATGACAATCCTAAAGTTACATATCGCTTCGTAATTGACTTAAAAGATTCAATCAAAATAATTAAAGATGAATTTTTCAACTTCAATGAGTTCATTTTAGATGAACAGACAAAGAAAAGACTTAATCAAAAAAATCAGTAAAGTTGTACTCATTTGTGTTGTCGGTGGTTTAATAGGGACTGGTGCATACTTTCTACATAGAAACTTATCAGAAAATAGAAAACAGTTTGAAGAAGTTCCTGGCAAAAGATGAAAAAGAAATAATGGAAAAATCAAAAATTATTACAATTACGAAGAAGATGAGAATTCCTGATTTTTTCCAACATTAGAGGCGAAATATTTTGAAAAATTTGTAAAAGTTGATGAATATGGATTTAAATACATCGATGAAGACATTGTTAAATCTGTAATCCACGACGTAATCAGGAGATTTCCTACAAAATATGGTTCAATTTTGTTCGATTATAAAATTATCAATAAAAATCAAATTTTTATTTATATGAAGCACATTAATGAAGACAAAGTAAAAACTAAAACTTATTTAATAGAGCTTAAATAATATATAATTAAGTCATGAATTCAAATATTAAAGACTTAGTTTTTAGTGAACTTAAAAAAATATCTAAAAACAAAAACATAACAGAAGACTCTAATATTAGAGAACTTGGAGTTGACTCTCTTGATCTAGCTGAATTAATTTTTGATGCTGAAGAAAGATTAGGAATTACAATTTCTGACGATGAATTAAGAGATGTAAAAACAGTTAAAGATGTTATTAGGATTTTAGATAAATAATATATAATATAGATGGCTTTAGGAGTATAGTTCAACGGTAGAACAACGGGCTTCAACCCCGTGTGTTGTGGGTTCGAATCCTGCTACTCCTGCCATTTTTTTGTGCTCTTTTTTTATATTAAATAAAGTAAAATTAGTAATATGAAAGAAAAAATTAAATTCGGTGTGCTAGGGACTGGTGCATTCGGTTCTGCATTAGCAAATATTTTAATTGAGAATAATTTTCCAGTAATTATGTATGGAATTAATGAACAAGAAATTAGCGATATTAACGATGGATATAATCGCAAATTTTTTGGTGAGATTCCATTTAAAAACTCTAATCTTATTTCAGCAACAAATGATTTAGGTTACTTTTATGAAAATGTAAACACAGTGATCCTAGCTGTTCCATCAGTTGCTGTTGGTACAATTTTAAGACAATCAGCCAAAGTGCTTGGAAACAAAAAAATTAGCATTATCAACTTATCAAAAGGTCTTGAACCTGAAACAAAACAATTCTTTTCTGACTATATAACTACTGCATTTGATAAAAATCTTGAAAATCTTGCGTCAATTATGGGGCCATCATTTGCAATTGAAGTTTTTGAAGGAAAACTTACAATGGTTAACATTGTGGGGACAAATTCAAAATTCAACCAAGAAGTTGCACAATGCTTTAATAATTCACATTTTTATGTAAAACCATATGATGATATTAAAGGTGCTGAGGTATTTGCTGCTCTTAAAAATGTTTTGGCGATTGGATTAGGAATGACATCAGTTTTATATCCGGGTCAAAATTCACACGCTGGACTCCTTACATTAGGGACTTATGAAATATTTAAAATATATAAAACTATGTTCCCTAATGAGGAAGATACAATTGGTTACAATTTTGCAGCTATGGGGGATATTTTCTTAACATGTTCATCACCTACAAGTAGAAACTTTAGTTTTGGTATTAATGTTGCAAAAGTAGGTGTTAGAGAAGCTTTAGCAACACAAAACGTAACTACCGAAGGTTACGATACAGCAATAACATTACAAAAAATAATTGAAGAATATAACATTAAAGATATTCCGTTTTTACAAGGAATTATCGATGTTTTATTCAATGACAAAGACCCAAAAGTCATTTTAGATTCAATAATTTAAACATGCTCTCGCATGTTTATTTTTTACACCCTTAATTTTTAATATAGTGTAAAATATTATTAATTTATTAATAATATTGGAGGTAACCATGATTACACATACAAAAGATAAGAAAAAATCAGAAGTTGTTGTTAAAGTTAAAATTAATCAAGCAGATTTTGATAAAAAATTAAAAGAATTTACAGACAAATTAGCTAAAAAAGTTAAAGTTAAAGGTTACAGACCAGGAAAAGCTCCTAAAGCTGAAATCGAAAAATATGTAGACCACAGAGCTGCATTTACTGATACAGTTAACTCATTTAGCAATGAAAATCTTCCAGCTGTTTTTGAATATGCTGCAAAAAACAAAATTAAAGCAGCTAGATACCCAATGTTAGACTTACAAAAAGATGGTGAAGATCTTTACTTAGTTTACATTTTTGTTGAAGAACCAGATTTTGCAGTAGATCCTAAAAAATTAAAATTAGACTACAAATCAATTAAAGTAGCTAAAAAAGATGTTGATGATATGAAGGAAGATATCCAAGAAAAATTATCTGTTAATGAAGAAATTACAGATAAAAAAGCTAAAACAAAACTTGGAGACACAGTTAACATTAACTTCAAAGGATTTATTGACAACACACCATTTGAAGGTGGAGAAGCTGAAAACTACGATTTAAAATTAGGTTCAAAAACATTTATTCCAGGATTTGAAGATCAACTTGTTGGTAAATCAGTAGGTTGAAAAGGTGATGTAGTTGCTACATTCCCTGCTGACTACTTCGTTAAAGAATACCAAAATAAAGAATCAGTATTCCAAGTTTCAATTAACTCAATAAAGAGATTAAAATTATTCGAATTTACAGATGAAAATGTTAAATTACTTGGTGATCCAAAAATCACAGATCTTAAATCACTTGAAAAAGAACTTAAAAACAATGTTTTCATTAAAAAATTCTTCTCAAACGTTGATTCATTCTACCTTTCATTAATTGAACAAACAATCAAATTAGCAAAAGTTAACTTGCACCCATCATTCGTGGAAGAAAGACTTGGATTATTAAAATCTGAATTCGAAAAACAATTAAAACAATTTGGAATGAAGAAAACTGAATACTTGCAATTAATCAAATCATCAGAAGCTGATTTAGAACAAGAATTTGTGAAACAAGCTACAAAAGATGTTGAAAACGCTAAAGCTATTCAATACTGAGTTACTAAATATCCAGTTAATGCTTCAGCAGAGCAAATCGCAGAATTTACATCAAAAATCGAAGCGTTTGGATTTAATAAATCTGTAGCAAACAACTTAATTATCTCAGCATTAAGAATGTCATTAATTTTATCTGACGTAAACTCAGAAGCTGCAGCTAACTTAGAAAGTGACTTTACAAAAATTACAAAATAATACTTTTAATGATCAACTAACTCATTTAAATAATATGAGTTAGTTTTTTTATGCCTTGTTCTCTATAAAAATAAGTAAATTAAAAAATGAACAACTTATATTGTTCATTTTAAAAAAACATAATTTTAATTAGTAATAACTGAATTATCATTTTGAAATTTCGTTACCATTTGCATCTTTTTGTTTTCCACAAACAGCTAAAATGAAGTCAACAATTGGTCAAATTCCAGCTGTAATTCAACATCCTACTAAAAGTTTTAATAAACCTAATCCGATTCTTCCAGCATAGAATCTGTCTACTCCAAATGCTCCTAAGAAGAATGATAATAAAGTTAAAACTAATCTGCTTTTTGGTGATACTGAATTCATAAATGCCTCCTAATTAATCTATAAATTTAATTATAAATTATTTAAAAGTTTTTTTATTTTTTTCAGGAAAAAGCTAGATAGGCAACTTGAGCTATCATAGCACCATTATCTGTTGCATATTTTAATGATGGAACAATAGTGTTTTTATGCAATTTACAAAACTCTTCCCTTAGGTAAGAGTTAGCAGAAACTCCACCTCCTAAAACTAAAGTTTTAACATCATATCTCTCTAATGCTGCTTTAGTTTTACCAATCAAGTAGTCAATAGCTGTTTTTTGAAAAGAAACAGCAAGTTGTTCCTTGTCAAGTTCTTCATTTTTCATTTGAGCTTTGTTAACTTTATTTAAAACTTGTGTTTTAAGACCGCTAAATGAAAAATCTAATTCATTATCTGTGTGTGGAAATGTTAATTTTGTAAATTCACCATCATATTCTTTGAAAAGCTTATCGATAATTGGTCCACCAGGAAAACCTAGACCTAATCTTGAAGAAACCTTATCGAAAGCTTCTCCAACAGCATCATCAAGTGTCTCTCCGATGATTTCCAAATCATCTACATCTTTAGCATAAATTAATTGCGTATGTCCACCAGAAACTAATAAACATAATGCAGGGAATGCAATTTCGTTAGTTAATGTGGCTGATAAAAAGTGACCAACAAGGTGATTGACAGGTACTAAAGGTTTATTTTTTGCTAGTGCAAAAGCACTTGCAAATAAATAACCAACTTGTAGCGTTCCTATTAAACCAGGTTCTTTCGTGTAAGCAATATAATCAAAAGAATTTGGATCATATTTTTGCAATATTAATTCCTGAATAAGTGCAATATTTTTAACATGCTCACGTGAAGCTATTTCAGGAATGGTTCCTCCGAACTCTTTAAAAATATCAATTTGTGAAATAGTTCATAAATCTAAAACTTTTCCATCTTCTAAAACTGCTAAAGATGTGTCATCATGGGAAGTTTCAATACCTAAAATTCTCATTAGTTTACACCTCCAATTTGAGGTTGTTTAATATATAAAGGTTCTACGTCCATAGTGTTTTCTTCTTTGAATTTATCTTTAAAATCCTTGAAGCTATCAATCATCTTTTTATAATCTACTTTGTCAACTTCAGTTGAATCCTTATCAACTATTTGAATGGCGTTTTTATCATAAAAATATACTTTTGAACCTTGTGCATCTATATAGAAGTTTTCTCTATTAGGACTTAATGTTTCTAAAATTTCAAATGTATTAATTGTAAAGAGAGGTTTTTTATATAAAAGAGCAAAAGTTCTAAAGTAAACTAAAGAACTTCTTACACCAGTGAAAAAACCTGGTCCCTTGTTTATATAAAAGTTATTAATTTTACCTACTGTTAAATTATTTTTGCTCAATAACAGTTGAAATTGTTCAGTTATTAACTGAACTTTTTTCTTATAACCTTCTAATAAAACAAAGTCAACAACATTGAAATCTTTATCAAATAAAACTAAAACAAAATCCTCTGTTGCTGTATCTAAATAAACATTCATTATTTAACCTCTGTAATTTCAAAAACATGTTTTTCGTCTTCATTCATATATGCATTAATTTTTACATAATGTGTAAAATCTAAATTTTGCAAGTTCGCTCATTCAATAACAACTAAATTATCATCAAAATAATCTTCAAACTCATCAATTGAAGATTTAAAGTTGTATAAATCAATATGAATTAGACCATCATAGTTTTTCATATATGAAAAACTTGGTGATGTAATCTTCTCTTTTATACCTATTTTTTTACCTAATAATTTAGTGAAAGTAGTTTTTCCGGCTCCTAAATCACCTGATAATAATAAAAATTGTTTCTCTTTAAATAGTTCAAAATTTTGATTTATAAAAAGTTCTAAGTCTTGCAGACTAGAACAAACAATTTTTTTTAGCATTCTATAATGTACTAATTTTTTCTTCAGTTAAGTTTTTAGATAATTGAACTACAACAATAGTTTCAGGCCCTGTATGAACTGAAATACAGTTAGGTAATAATGTTGTGAAAACTCTATTTTTCCCCTTGCTTTTTATATAATCAACAACATCTTTTAAGTCGCCTGAATTTGAATGGATAATTAAGATATCTTTATCGTTATCCTTTAATTTAGAATCAATATTCTTGTAAATTGTTTTTAAGAATACTAAACCTTTTCCTTCTTTTTCTAATTTCCCTTTATAGAAACTTACAATAGGAATGATTCTAAGCAATCTAGCAACAACAGCTGCAGCAGGTGTTAATCTTCCTCCTTTTAATAAGTATTCATTGTGTTTAGGAAAAATTGAAACTTTTTGTCTCTCATCTCATTGTTCAATTTCTCTAATTGCTTCATCAACATCAGTTCCATTTTTGATTAATTCAACAAAATCTCAAACTTGAAGTGTGATTAATGATGCAACAAAAATTGACTCAATAACTCTTAATTTTGGATATGATGATTCAAGAGCCTTTAAGTTTTGATATTGACTTGATAAATGTTTTGAAATAGGGAAAACAACAACATAATCGTGTGTTTTTGATAACTCACTAATTAAATCTTCTGCTACCCCGATTGGTGTTGCAGAAGTTCTGTAGGTTTTTGTATCTAAATTAAAGTAAGTGAAAAAATCTTCTGGTGTTAAATCGATACCATCATTGTATGTTTTTCCATCTAATTCAATTCTTAAAGGAAGATAAAATCATCCTAAATCTTCAGCTTGTTTTTTATTTAATCCTGAAGCTGAATCTACTACTATAGCTACCTTTTTCATAAATTCAATTATATTAAATTTATGTATAATTTTGTTTATGATATTGTTTAATAATTTGCATAAATCATTCTCAAATGTATCTATTATTTTTGTTGATAGTAGAGTTTCGAAAACTCAACAAATACAACTTGATAATATGATTATTTTTTCAGATGATAATAAAAAAATACATTCTATAAATTTACTTGATAATAAGCTTCTTGATATTGAGCCTGGTTCAAAATTTGGTGTATTAAATGCAGAACAAATTGCAAAATTATCTTCAGTTTTAGTTAAAAATGGTTTTGCTTTAGAAAATGAACCTAAAATCATTTACGGTTTAATTACAAAAAGAGAAAATCACCCTAAAAGTGAGAAGTTATTTATTCTAGAAGTTTTAATTAATAAAGAAACAAATGAACATATTCAATTAGTTACAAATACATTAGATTCTCAAGAAGGTAAAGTTGTTGTTTTATCATTACCAGGAACAACTGTTTTTAGTGGTCTAGAAGTCTTAGAAGGCCAAATGCTTAATGTAAAAAGTTACGGAATGCTATCAGGATACAGAACTTTAGGAATCGATAGAGAAGGATTAATTTTCGGAACAAGCGAACAAATTGGAAAGGATTTTGATTTTTAAAATGAATGTACTTAAAGAATTAAGAAACCGTGGTATTTTAAAAGCCATTAGTAATGAGGAAAAATTCAACTCACTTCCGGAAGGTGTTGGAGTTTACTGTGGTTTTGACCCAACAGCAACAAGTTTACACTTAGGAAATTACATTCAAATAGCTAACTTATTAAGATTTAAACAAGCAGGCTTTACAACTTATGCAATCCTAGGTGGAGCTACAGGAATGATTGGTGATCCTTCTTTCAAAGATTCTGAAAGACAACTTCTTGATGATGTTACTGTTCTAGAAAATAAAAATAAAATTAAGGCACAGCTTGAATCATACGGTTTAACTGTTATTGATAACTATGATTTTTACAAAGATATGAATATTTTAGAATTTCTTAGATCTGTAGGTAAATTAGTAAATATTTCATATATGCTTGCTAAAGATTCAGTTGCTTCTAGAATTGAAAAAGGATTAAGTTTTACCGAATTCACTTACCAATTAATTCAAGGTTGAGACTTTGCTACCTTATACAAAGATAAAAATATTTGCATTCAATTCGGTGGTTCAGATCAATGAGGAAATATCACAACTGGTTTAGATATGATTTCTACATTGCACGGAAACGATCATAAAGCAGTTGCAATTACAGCTAACTTATTAACTGATGCAAATGGGAATAAATTTGGTAAATCAACAGGTGGTGGTAGTTTATGATTAGATGCATCAAAAACAAAACCATTTGTTATGTATCAATTCTTGTTAAATCAACCTGATAGCGAAGTTGAAAAATTACTTAAATGATTAACATTTTTACCATTAGAGCAAATTGAACAAATTATCGAAAAACATAAAGAGCAACCTTCATTAAGATATGCTCAAAAAGAGCTTGCTTATGCAGTTATTTCCGACGTTCACTCTAGTGCTGAAGCTAAAAAAGCAAAATTAATTTCAGAAATATTATTTAATAAAAATTTAGATTTATCAAATTATTCAACAGAAGAAATATCTGATATTTATGAAGATATCAACCATTTTGAATTAGTTAAAGATCAAAATTTAATTAATCAACTTATTCAAAATAACATTATTAAATCAAAACGTGAAGCTAGAGAGTTTATTACAAATAATTCAATTAAGCTCAATTTAGAACCAGTAAATGAAGACAGCGTTTTAAATTCAAGTTTATGAAATAACAAATTCGCACTTCTTCACGTTGGTAAGAAAAATATTTACTTAATCAAAATTAAATAGAAATGAAAAATTCTCATCGGTTGATGAGAATTTTCTTACACCTTTGAAGTTCTGCTCAAAATTGGATGATAATGAGCTTCAATCTTTTCTTTTAAATCAGGTAAATAGCGAACTAATTCTTTTTTAAAAGTTTTATCATGTTTAATAAAACCTACTGCATGCAATAATTCATGAACCACAGTTTCTTTAATAAAATATTCATCGATTAAATACAATCTCTCATTGAACATTATTAAAAATTGTTTTTTGGGATCTGATGATCTAATTACACATCTTCCTCAATATGATTTTGAGTTTTTTAACTCCCATCTTCACCTTTTATCAATGTTCATTATTTGTGAATATTCATCAAAGTACTTCTGAATAATTATTGAAATTTGCTCTCTTGCAAACTCCAATAATAATGGTTTTATTCTTCTTTCAGACCTACAACGTAGTGATTTTGCTACTTTTTGACTTAAGTCAAATATGTAAAGATAATTATTAGGAAGCAATTTGTAAGTGTATCTTTCTCCTAATAAAACAAACCAATCTTTATCAACTGAAATTTCATTTTCAGCAAGTAATTTGTGTGTGTAAACCATATATTAAAGATAAAGAAAATGCCTGTTAAGCATTTTCTTTATTCTGTTCCTCTTTAGCTTGTTTTGTGTAATTAAAAATTAGTTCAGCTAATTTATCTTTAGACATTTCTTGATATCCACTAATACCTAATAATTCAGCCATTTTGAATAATTGCTCATTTGGAATTTCTAAAAGTTTTTTGATTGCAGTTTCCTTTTGAACATCTGCTTGAATTTTTTCTTCTTCTGGTGAATCTTTCTTTTCTGAATCAGTAGCATCTGCTGATTTATTTTGATTTTTGAAAATATCATTTAAGTTTGCGCCATTAGCAAATCCTGAAAATAAATCAGAAATACCATTTGGGTTATTTTTAAATAACTCTTGCATTTTAGCAGCCATAGCAAGTGTTTCTTCTTCCATTTTAATTGAGTAGAACATCTTAATAATAAATACAACTTTTTTAGCAGGAATTAATCAGTTAACAATTGTTAATATAGTTGTAACAACATCAATAACAACAATTGCAATTACAATATTTGGTAAACCCGGTTGATTGAATGTACCGTTAAAAATGTACTTGAATAATGTGAAAACACTAAATAGTCCTACAATTGTTGATAATAGGATTGGTCATCTATTGAAATTAAGATAAGTTTTTTCCTTACGAACTTTGATAAAAGAAATAATTATCACAATTGCAGCAGCACAAAAAATAATTATGTAAAAAATTTGATTTATTATGTAGAAAATAAATAAACTTTTACTTTCATTTGTGACTTTAATTGCATCATCACTTGATAAATTTGTGGTCTCAGGTTTTAAAAATGTATCGTGTCCAATTGTCACAATTAAGAAGCCGGCCAATGTTAATGCAGCAATTAATGTGATTGAAGCAAATAAAAGTCAAACTCAACTAGCAAATGTTTTTTGTCCTTTTTCATACAATTCATCTGCTTTACGATATTTTAGAAAATCTCTTAAATTTCATTTAAGCATTCAATACCTCCTTTATTTCATCTTCTTTTATAAATTCATCGAAATTAAAATCAGCTACATCAAAGTCGTGTGGTGGTTTTGAATAAAACACCATTTCTTTTCCAGTCATAGGATGATGTAATTCTAATTTATAAGCGTGTAATCTTTGTCCATTTTCATCAACATACTTGTTGTAAACTGGATCTCCATAAATTGGATTTTTAATATATGCCATATGCACTCTGATTTGATGTGTTCTTCCTGTCTCAAGTTCGCATTTTACAAGTGATTTAGGTAAGTTATCAATGTAAAATGTTTTTAATAAAGTAGCGTGAGTAGTTGCTGGTTTAGCATTAATATCAGTTACTTCCATTTTAAGTCTATCTTTAGCATTTCTACCAATAGGTAAAACTAATTTAAGTTTTTTACTTTCTAATACACCATCACAAATTGCTAAATATGAACGCTTAATTTCGTGAGTAGCAAATAACTCAGAAAGTTTATTGTGAACCTCATTAGTCTTTGCGATAACTAATAAACCGCTTGTGTCTTTGTCAATTCTATGAACGATACCTGGTCTAAGCAATCCATTTTGGTCTGATAAATTATTTTTAAAATGATATAAAAGTCCATTCACTAATGTATCTTCATAATGACCTGGAGCTGGGTGAACTGTCATACCAGTTGGTTTATTAATGACACATAAATATTCATCATCATAAACAATATCTAAATCCATTTGTTTAGGAACTACCTTAATTTCCTTATCAAGTACTCTTGAAATTTTAATTACTTGACCTTCTCTAACCATAAATTTAGGTTTATTAACCAAAACATCATCAACTGTTACAACTCTCTCATCAATAAGTTGCTTAATATCATTACGTGATATTTCAGTATTATTTGAAATATATTTATCAATTCTTTCAGTATATTTAACTACTAATTCAATCATAAATTCAATTATATATTTTTTATAGATTTTATTTGTATTTACTAATAAATATTTATTTATTAGTACGTTTGAGAAAACTATATAAAAAGTTTTTAATGTTATAATATGACTATGTTAGATTTTTTAGAGAAAAGAATACAAAAAAGTATTGCAAAAATGTCAAAAAAAACAACTCTAAATGAAGCTGATATTTTAGAAGTAACTAAAGACGTAAAATTAGCACTTCTTGAAGCTGACGTTAACTTAAGAGTTGTTAAAGAGTTTATTAATAATGTTAAAGCAAAAGCTTTAGAATCTGAAATTATAGGTAAATTAAATCCATCACAACAAATGATTAAAATTTTTCACGAAGAACTTGTGAATATTTTAGGTGGAAAAACTACCGAAATTTCGATCACAAAAAAACCTTATATCATTATGATGTGTGGACTTCAAGGTTCAGGGAAAACTACAGCAACAGCTAAAATTGCTTACTATCTTAGAAAGAAAAAATTCGTAAATAATCCACTTGTTGTTGCAGCTGACATTTATCGTCCAGCTGCTGTGCAACAATTAGTAACTTTAGCAAAGAGTATTCAAGTTGATTACTATGAGCAAGGTGTTGAAGTTCCTGCAGAAGAAATTGTAACTAATGCATTAAAACAAGCTGATGCTAATAAAAATGACTTAATTATTATCGATACAGCCGGTCGTTTATCAATTGATGAGAAGTTAATGCAAGAGCTTAAAAACATTAAACAAATTGCTCATCCATCCGAAATATTCTTTGTTGCTGATGCTATGTCTGGTCAAGACATTGTTAATGTTGCTCAAACATTCAATGATAACTTAAGTTTATCAGGTTTAATTATTACAAAACTTGATTCAGATGCACGTGGTGGAGCCGCATTAAGCTTACGTCAAGTGCTAAATGTGCCTATCAGATTCATTGGTACAGGTGAAAAAACATCTAATATTGATCTATTCCACCCTAACCGTATGGCCGATAGAATTCTCGGGATGGGTGATGTTTTATCACTTATCGAACATGCGCAAGATAACATTGATGAAGATAAAGCAAAAAATATGGTTGAAAGAATTTTTTCAGGTAAATTTGACCTTGATGATTTAATGGATCAAATTAAGCAAATGAAGAAATTAGGTAAATTCTCAAAATTACTTAAAATGCTTCCTGGTTCTTTATCAAATAAAATTAATGAAGAAGACTTAGATAAAGCTGAAGAAAAAATGCAACTTTACCAAATCTTAATGTCTTCAATGACTAAGAAAGAAAGAAAAAATCCTAAACTTTTAAAACAAGCTTCTAGAAAAGAAAGAATTTTAAAAGGTTCAGGAAGAAGCGTTCAAGAATACAACAAACTGCTTAATGAGTTTGAGTCAATGCAAAAAAGAATAGTTGATATGGCTAATAAATTCAAAAATGGTGGAACAAGTGGTTTAGGTGGTCTTGGAGGATTATTCTAAAACAAAAAGCAACATTTAATTATGTTGCTTTTTTAATTTTATTGATAAAATTAACTTATTAAATGTGCCATCATAGCTCAGCAGGCAGAGCACTTCCATGGTAAGGAAGGGGTCGCTGGTTCGAGTCCAGTTGTTGGCACCATTTTTTTATTACTCTTTTGACACTTTGTTTAAAACAGATTTTAATTCTGAATATGGTAAATACCCTGAAAGTGCAGTTACATATTTTGCATCTTTATAAATTTGAATATATGGAATACTTGTAATATTCATCTCTCTTGCAAAATCTCTGTTTTTATCAATATTAACTCTTAATATTTCAACATTATCTTTTTGGTCTAATTCAGTTAATGTGTTTGCATATAACATTTTACATGGGCCACATCAGTCTGTATAAAATACTAAAAGTTTTACACCTTTTGAATTATCTAAAAATGAAAAAACATCTTGTTTTGTTAAATCATTGTGAATCATTTTTGCCTCCCTTAAACAATATGTAATTATTATACCAAAAAATAAAAAAGTGCTTTTTAGCACTTATTTTTTGTGAAATTTAAACTTTTTACTGCTTTTGATATAACATTTTTAAAAAAAGGTATAAAAAAAGCAGCGGCTCCCTATTTTCACTGTAAAGCTATCTTCGGCACTAAAGGGCTTAACTACTGAGTTCGGAATGGATTCAGGTGATCCCCTTTGCTATAACCACTGTGAATATTATAGCACTGATAAATAAAAACAAAAATATTTTTTAAATTTTTTTCTAAAAAATTTTAATCTCCAATGAAACACAAATTTCGTCACTTACATTCATTGATTAGGAAACTAAATTTAATACTATGAATTTACAAAATTAGCAGAAGAAAAACATCTCAACAATGTTGAGATGTTTGTTTAATTACTGAATTATTTATTACGTATGTAAATGTTAGCTTCGTATTCTAAATTTTTATCCTCATCACGTGCTTCTTTAATCCACATTGTAATTGAAATAATAACGAATACTATAATACCAGCAAATACAAATGTATCAGCTAGATTGAATGTACCTTTATCTGCTCAAGGTAAGTAAAGCATATCTTTTACATAACCGTTAAATAAAATTCTATCTAACGCATTTCCGAAATCTCCTGCAAGTAAGATACCTAATGGGATTGAATAGTATAAAGAATTCTTAGTGAAGAATAAAGGCAATATTAGGATAAATACAGCCACCATAAAGCTTAAACCTTGAATTAAAGCAATATCGGTTGTCTTCAAAAATGTCACACCTTTATGTCAAATAGATCTAATTCCAAATAAACCAAAATTTTGTCATTCACCAGAATTTGATGGATAAATATTTTCAGGGAAAATGTATGTTCCATCTGGTAAAGGAGCTTGGCCATCTGGTCTTAATCTTAAAACATCACCATGTTTAAATAGGAAAGTTTTTGTTAGTTGGTCTATTGTTAAGAAAATTGCAAAAACAATGAATAATATTACATATGCAGTTAAAATTGATTTTCAATTTACTTTGAAGTGTTCAACTATTTTAGTAACAAAAGTTTTATTTTGTTGTTTTTGATTATTCATAATTATTTATCTTCCCAATCTTTTACAATTTCATAACATGTATTACATAAATTATCTATCATCTCTGATTTTTCGAAATGATTTCAACATCTTTGACATTTTTCAGAATCAAATGTTGTAATTTCTAATTCATTATTTGATTCAAATGATACTTTACCTACCATTAATAAAGTTTTTAAATCAAGTGATTTGATAAAGTCTGATAATGAATTTGGTAATTTAACATATACTTCATTAACTCTCTTAATTGTACCTTCTTTAATTAAGTTATCAACTTTAGCATTTACTTCAGCACGTAATTGGAAGAATTCATCAAATTGTTCAATTAATGATTTATTAACTGCAACATTATTAAAATCAAATGCATCAAACATTATTGAGTCGTACTTTGTAGCTTTATTAAAGTGTTCGTATGCTTCTTCAGCTGTTGTAGGTAAAATAGGAGCAATTGCTTTAATAATAAAGTCTACGATTTCATATAAGTTGGATTGAACCATTAATCTTTCTGGATCGTTTGTTTTTCTTATATAAAGGATGTCTTTAGTAATTGATAAATAGAATCCAGATAAGTCAACAACATAGTTATTTAATAATTTAACAACATTAATGAATTTATATTCATCATAAGCTTTTTTAATGTTTAATTTTAATTCATTTAATTGTTCTGAAATAAGTGCATGAATACCTGTTTTTTGAATATTAGAATCATATTCAAAACCAGATAAATTACCTAACATAAATCTGATAGTATTTCTGATTTTTCTATAGATTTCAGTGTTTTGATCGAGGATATCATCTGAAATATTTACATCATTTGTATATTCACTATTAGCTGCTCATAATCTTAATATATCAGCACCACGTTTTTTAACAACATCAATAGGCTTAATTACATTTCCTAATGATTTTGACATCTTGTCACCATTCTTATCTAAAACAAAACCGTGTGAAACAATTTGCTTATATGGAGCTGTTTTTTGATATGCAACTGAGTTAATGATAGATGAGTTAAATCAACCTCTGTATTGGTCAATTCCCTCTAAATATAAGTCATATGGAGCTTTGTAACGATCATCAATATCAACAGCAGTAAATGAAACACCAGAATCGAATCAAACATCCATAATATCCATTTCTCTTGTAAATTCTCTACCTTTGTATTTTGGATGCAATAAGTCTTGTGTATCTCATTCTCATCAGATATTGATATCGTGCTCTAAAACTTGATTAATTGTGAAATCAAATTGTTCTTTATCAATTACAGGGTTTTTATGTTCATCATAAAAGATAATGATTGGAACACCTCAAGTTCTTTGTCTTGAAATAGTTCAATCACCTCTTTCTGCGATCATATTTCTTAATCTTGTTTTAGCTCATTCTGGGTATGTTGAAACTTTTGTTTCAATATTTTCTAAAATGTCTCTTCTAATTTTATCAATAGAAACAAATCATTGAGGTGTACCTCTATAAATAATTGGTTTGTGAGTTCTTCAATCATGTGGATATGAGTGCTTCATAAACTCCAATTTCATAACTCTATCATCTAAAAACTCAACAATAGGTTTGTTTGCGCTATCATAAAATAAACCATCAAAATCAGTACCTGTTCCAAAGATAGTTCCATCATCTGCAATGTGCATAATTTGTTCTAAATTAAATCTTTGCCCAATTAAAAAGTCGTCTTCTCCGAACATTGGAGCAATATGAACAATACCTGTACCAGATTCTTCAGTAACATGATGACCAACAACTAACGGAGCTAATAAACGAGTGATTGGTGTGAAATATAAAATATTTTTACCAAGAACTTCATACCCATAAAATTCATCTAGAATGTCATATTCATAAATTTCATTCTTCTCAGCATATTTCTTAAATAATTCTTCTGAAAAAATTAGAGTATCATTTTCAACCTTAACTCTGATATATTTAATTTTAAGCCCTACAGCAGCTCCTGAGTTAGCTAATAATGTTCAAGGAGTAGTTGTTCAAACAACAATATCATCACCGTTATGGATCTTGTCAAAGTTACTACTTACAACTCTTAGTTTTAAATATAATGATGGACTTCTTACTTCTTTATATTCAACTTCGGCTTCTGCTAAAGCACTTTGTGAAGTAGGAGATCAATAAATCGGTTTAAGTCCCTTATATACTAAACCATCTAAAATCATTTTAGAAAAGACTTCTAATTGTTTAGCTACATATTTCTTATCTAAAGTGATGTAATACTTTTTAAAATCTGAAAAAAGTTGTAATTGTTTAAATTGTTCTTTCTGAATTTCGACTTGTTCCAATGCATAAGCTTTCGCTTTAATTCTTAACTCAAGTGGTGAAATTTCTTCTTTCTTAAGGTTGCTTTCTGAAAGCATTTTATGTTCAATAGGCAATCCATGTGTATCTCATCCAGGAACAAATGGAGAATAATATTTATTTAAAGTTTTTCATCTCACAATTATATCTTTTAAGATTTTGTTTAAAGCATGACCTACGTGTAAATCTCCATTAGCATATGGTGGACCATCATGCAAAATGAAAGACACATTATCTTTATATTCTTCTAATATTCTTTGATATATGTTATCTTGATATCACTTTTCTCTATATTTACTTTCTTTTTCAATTAAATTAGCTTTCATTTCAAAGCTTGTTTGTGGCATATTTAAAGTCTTTTTGAAGTCCATATTTTCTCCCTGTTGTTAAATTATAAATTAATTATAAATAAATTAAATTATATAAGAAAATCCTCTAATTTACTAACTTAACAAGTTAACAAATTAGAGGATTTTTGGTGGCCTCGGCAGGAATCGAACCAGCGACACACAGAGCTTCAATCTGTTGCTCTACCTACTGAGCTACAAGGCCATAATGGCGGTCCAGACGGGGATCGAACCCGCGTTCTCCTCCGTGACAGGGAGGCGTATTAAACCACTTTACCACTGGACCGTTTTGGTTGCAGAGGAAAGAATTGAACTTTCGACCTTCGGGTTATGAGCCCGACGAGCTACCACTGCTCCACTCTGCTATGTATCTCCTGTTATTGGCGGGTGATGAGGGATTCGAACCCCCGCGGGCCGTGAAGCCCCTGCTAGTTTTCAAGACTAGTCCCTTCAGCCGGACTTGGGTAATCACCCGTATGGTGGACCTAACAGGATTCGAACCTGTAACCGACCGGTTATGAGCCGGTTGCTCTAACCGTTGAGCTATAGGTCCGTAATTTGGTAGCACCGAAGAGATTCGAACTCTTGACCTTCCGGGTATGAACCGGATGCTCTAACCAACTGAGCTACAGTGCCATATATGGTGGAGAGTATGGGATTCGAACCCAC
Source organism: Mycoplasma sp. 4079 (assembly GCF_047785185.1). NCBI lineage: Bacteria > Bacillati > Mycoplasmatota > Mollicutes > Mycoplasmatales > Mycoplasmataceae > Mycoplasma > Mycoplasma sp. 4079. Next base: position 30,349 of record NZ_JBLNNG010000011.1, read on the forward strand.
CACCTCCTGCGTGCAAGGCAGGCGCTCTAGCCAAATGAGCTAACCCCCCATATAAATGGTGAAGAAGACAGGATTTGAACCTGCGACCACTACAGCCCAAATGTAGTGCTCTACCAAGCTGAGCTACTTCTCCAACAATCATTAGTTGCGTTATTATTATAATATAAAAAATATTTTTATGAAATTTTTTTTATATTTTTTTGAAAATAAAAAAACACCATTAAAGGTGTTAAATATTCTTTGAAAACTGAATAGTTATTTTAATAATTCATTAAAATGTCTGAATACATCTTAATATACTTTTAAA
>NZ_JBLNNG010000012.1:0-23589 GCF_047785185.1 Mycoplasma sp. 4079
TCACCGTCGTTAAATCTTGTTTCTAAATCAGCAAGGTTGATTACTTGGTATTCAACGTGGTTAACATTGTTAAATCCACGTTTTCCGATTCTACGGAATCATGGTGTTTGACCCCCTTCGAATCCTAATCTGTGACCTTTACGTTTGTTTTGACCTGATTGTCCTTTACCAGCTTGTTTACCTTTTCCAGCAGCGTGTCCTCTACCTTTACGGTGTTTTTCTGGTCTTGAACCTTCTGTGAATTTTAAAGTATTTAATTTAATTGCCATATTATAAATCCTTAACTTCTTTGTCTCTGATTTCAGCGATTTCTTCAACAGTTCTCATGTTTAATAATGCTTTAACTGTAGCTTTAACAACGTTTGCTTTTGAACGAGATCCATATGTTTTTGTAACGATATCTGTGTATCCAGCTAATTCAACAACAGCACGAACTGTTCCTGAAGCAATAAGTCCTTTTCCTTTTGGAGCAGGTTTTAAAATTACTTTAGATGCTAAGAATTTAGCAGTAATTTCATGTGGAACTGTACCATTAACTACTGGTACTGAAACAAGGTTGTTTTGTGCATCTTTAACAGCTTTCTTGATAGCATCTGGAACTTCGTTTGCCTTACCGTGTCCAAATCCTACAAGACCTTTTTTGTTTCCAACTACAACAAAAGCTGAGAAGCTGAATCTTCTTCCACCTTTAACAACTTTTGTAACACGAGCAATGTCAACTACTTTTTCTGAGAATTCTGATTCGAATTTAGGAGCTGCTTGACGTGGTCTTCTGTTCATTGGTTTTCTGTTTGCACGTTCTTGTTTGTTTTCTGTAGCTTCTGATTTAACTGTTCTTGGTCTTCTTGCTGTAACTTCTTTTGTTCCAGCTTCTAATTTAACTTCTTTTTTGTTTTCCATTAGAATTTAACTCCTTGTTCTCTTACTGCTTCTGCGAATGCTTTAACACGTCCATGGTAGATGTATCCACCACGGTCAAAAACGATTTCTGTAATACCTAATTTGTTAATTTTTTCACCCATTAATTTACCTAATTCTGATGCTGCAGCAATGTTTCCTGAGTATTTTTCATTTTTAAGTGTTGAAACACTTGCTAATGTAACACCTTTTGTGTCATCGATTAATTGAGCATAGAAGTTTTGGTGTGATTTGAATACATTTAAACGAGGTTTTGTAGCTGTACCGCTAATGTGTTGACGTAAACGAACATGTTTAACTTTTCTAGCTGCGTTTCTTGATTTTGCTTTCATTTTATTCACCTAGCAACTCCTAAATTATTTAGAAGCTGTTTTCCCTTCTTTACGTCTAATTTTTTCACCTTTGTAAGAAATACCTTTACCTGAGTACACGTTAGGTTTTCTGATTGCTCTAACTACTGAAGCAAATTGTCCAACTTGCTCTTTGCTAATTCCAAATACTGAAATTTCTGTAGGTTTAGCAACTGTAACTTTTAATTCTGATGGAACTTGTTTTGAAACTGGGTGTGAGTATCCAGCGTTAACTACAAGTTCATTTCCTCTAAGTTCAGCTTTGTACCCAACCCCTTTGATTTCTAAATCAATTTGGAACCCTTCTGAAACTCCCTTGATCATGTTTGCGATAAGAGCGTTTGTTGTTCCATGTAATTGTTTTGTTTGTTTGTTTTCGTTTGCACGTACTGTTGTAACTTGGTTGTTTTCTACTTGTACTTTGATTAATGGACTAAATGTTCTTTCTAATTTTCCGTGTTTTCCTGAAACTGTAACTGTGTTACCGTTAACTGAAACTTCTGTTCCAGCAGGAATAACTAAAACTCTATTTCCAACACGAGACATACTAATTATCAAATGTAAGCGATGATTTCACCACCAACATTAGCCTCCTTAGCTTGTTTTCCTGTCATTAATCCTTTTGAAGTAGAGATGATTACTGTACCGTAACCTGATAAAACACTAGGAATTTCATCTGCTTTAACGTAAGTTCTAAGACCTGGCTTAGAAACTCTTTTAAAGTCAACGATAGCTTGTTTGTTTTTCTTGTATTTTAATGTAACTACTAATTCTTTGTTTACACCTTCACCTGAAACTGTGTAAGATGCAATGTACCCTTCTTCTAAAATTAACTTAACAATAGCTTCTTTTTTAGTTGAATATGGAATTGAAACAGTTTTATGTTTTCTAATGTTAGCGTTTTTGATTCTAACAACTAAATCTGAAATTGGATCTGTAATAAACATAATTATCAACTCGCTTTCTTCATACCTGGAATTTTACCTTCGTGTGCAAGGTTTCTAAAGCAGATACGACATACTTTGTATTTTCTTAAAACTGAGTGTGGACGTCCACATAATTCACAACGTGTGTAAGCACGTGTTGAGAATTTAGGGTGACGTTTAGCTTTTGCGATTAATGCTTTTCTTGCCATAAACTATTTAGCTCCTTTTTTTTCGAATGGTACACCAAGTGCTTCTAATAATGTTTTAGCTTCTTGGTCAGATTTAGCTGAAGTTACAATAATAACGTCAAGCCCTTTGATTTTACGGATTTTGTCAAATTCGATTTCTGGGAAGATAATTTCTTCTTTAATTCCTAAGTTGTAGTTACCTCTTCCGTCGAAAGCTTTTGGATTAGCTCCACGGAAGTCACGAATACGTGGCATTGCAACATTGATTAATTTGTCTAAAAAGTCTCACATTCTTTCTCTACGAAGTGTAACTTTTCCACCCATAGGCATACCTTCACGAAGTTTTCATGAAGCGTTTGATTTTTTAGCTGTTGTTTGGTATGGTTTTTGAGAAGAGATTAATGTTAATTCATTTAAAACTTCTTCAATAGCTTTTGAGTTGTTGATTTCTTTTCCAGCTGTCATGTTTAATACAACTTTTTCGATTCTTGGAACTTCCATTGATGATTTGTATTGGTATTTTTCTTTTAAAGCAGGAACTGCTTTTTCTAAATAAACATTTTTTAACATATTAGATTTCCTTTTGTGTTCTTTTTGCGATTCTTACTTTTTTACCTTTGTCATCAATTTTGTATCCGATTTTTGAGATTTGTGCTGGTTTATCTTTTGTAGCTTTTTTAACTAAATATGCAACATTTGAAACGTGGATTGGAGCTTCTTTTTCTGAAATTGAACCATCTTGGTTTTGGTGTGAAGGTTTGTTGTGTTTTTTAACAATATTTACACCTTTAACGATAACTTTGTTTTCTGAACGTAAGATTTTTTCGATTTGACCTGTTTTTCCTTTATCTTTACCGGCAATAACCATAACTTCATCATTAACTTTGAATTTGATTTTGTTCATAACTTATCTCCTTATAAATAAATTAAAGTACTTCGGGTGCAAGTGAAACGATTTTTGGGTATTTTTCTCTAATTTCACGAGCAACAGGTCCGAACACACGTGTTCCACGTGGTGTTCCATCTTCTTTTAAAATTACAACTGCGTTATCATCAAAACGAATGTATGTACCATTGTCACGGTGAATTCCGTAAGCTGAACGTACAACTACTGCTTTAACAACTTGTCCTTCTTTAACCATACCGTTTGGAATAGCTTTTTTAACTGAACATACAATAACATCACCAATGTTTGCTGTTTTTTTCTTTGACCCACCTAAAACACGAATAACACCGATTTCTTTAGCACCTGAGTTATCAGCAACGTTTGCTCTAGATAATTCGTGAATCATTAGTTATTTCCTTCGATTGCAGTTTGTTTAACTTCAACTAATCTGAAGTGTTTTGTTTTTGATAATGGTCTTGTTTCCATAATAACAACGATGTCACCTAATTTAGCAACATGGTTTTCATCATGAACAGCAAATCTTTTTGTTGATTTGTAACGTTTTGAATATAATGGGTGTTTTTTGTATGTGTCAACTGCTACGATGATTGTTTTTGCTGTTTTACCAGCAGAAACAACTGTTCCAACTAAAGTTTTTCTTGAGTTTCTTTCCATAATTATTTAGCTCCTTTTTTTTCATTTAAAGCTGTTTTAACTTTAGCAATGTCTTTTCTAATGTTTGCAATTTTGTGTGTTTCTTTTAAATCACCTGTAACGTTTTGATATCTTAAAGTAAATAATTCTGCTTTAAGTTGTTCAACTAATGTGTTTAATTCATCAACTGATTTGTTTTTTAATTCTTTGTAAAGCATTATTTATCCCCTTCTTCTCTTTTAATAATTTTTCATTTAACAGGTAATTTGTGACCAGCTAATCTTAAAGCGTCTCTTGCTACATCTTCTGCAACACCTGACACTTCGAACATAACTGTATTAACTTTAACTGCTGTATATCATAATTCAGGAGTACCTTTTCCTGATCCCATACGTACACCAATTGGTTTAGATGTTTTAGCAAAGTGAGGGAAAATACGGATAATAACTTCCCCTTCACGTCCCATTCTACGTGTAGCAGCAATACGAGCTGATTCAATTTGACGAGCTGTTACTCAAGCAGATGTTACAGCTTGTAAACCAAATTCTCCAAAAGAAACTTTGTTTCCTTTTGTTGCTTTACGTTTGTCGTGTCTTTGAATGAATGGTTTTCTGTATTTGGTTCTTTTTGGTTGAAGCATTATTTATCCCCTTCCAATTTTTCACCTAATGATACTCAAACTTTAACACCAATTGCACCGTATGTTGTTCTAGCAGTAGCTGTAGCGTAATCAACATCTTGTCTTAATGTGTGAAGTTTCATTTCTCCTTCTGAATACCCTTCTGTTCTAGCCATATCAACTCCGTTTAAACGTCCTGAAACAGCTGTTTTGATACCTTTAGCACCAGCACGCATTGCATTTCTAATAGCAATTTTTTGTGCTGAACGGAAACTTTCACGGTTTTCTAATTTTGTTGCAATCATTTCTGCAAGTAATTTTGCATTTAAATCTGGATTTTTAAGTTCTAAAACTTGAACATTTAAGTTTAAGTTTTTGTTTTTAATAAATTTTGATAATGCTAATGTTAAGTCTTGAATGTTTTTACCTTCAGCACCTAACATAGCAGCTGGTTTAGCTGTGTGAACTAAAACTGTAACTTTGTTGCTTGCGTTACGTTTTACTTCAACTTTACCAATTTGGTATTGACGTACTAATTTATCAAAGAATTTGTAGATTTTAGCATCTTCAACTAAGAATGAACCAAAGTTAGCTTTTTCTGCAAATCATTGTGAGTTGTGAGCTTTTGAAATTCCGTAACGGAAACCATTTGGATTAACCTTTTGTCCCATATTAATTTCTCTCCTCTAATGTGATTGATAAATTTGATGTACGTTTTAAGATAGAGTAAGCTCTACCTTGGCTTCTTGGTTGGAATCTTTTAAGGGTTGGACCTTCATTTACATAAACTTCTTTTACGAATAATTTTGTAGCATCTAAACCATGGTTGTGTGTTGCGTTAGCAACAGCTGAGTTTAATAACTTGATGAAAATAGGAGCTGATTTTTTGTTTGTGTTGTGTAATAACCCTAAAGCAACAGTTACATCTTTACCTCTAAATAAGTTTGCAACTAATTTAGCTTTAGATACACTAACTCTTTGCAATTTAACGTGAGCTTTTGCTTGTTGTTTTTGCATTATTTCTTCTTCCCTTTATCTGCACCGTGACCAGAGAATGTTCTAGTTGGTGAGAATTCTCCTAATTTGTGACCTACCATGTCATCTGTAACGTAAACTTCAACAAATTGTTTTCCGTTGTGAACTGCAAATGTTAATCCAACAAAGTTAGGGAAAATTGTTGAACGTCTTGATCAAGTTTTAATTGGTTTTTTAGGTGCTTTTCCTTCAACGATAGCATCTACTTTTTTAAGTAAATGGTCATCAGCGAATGGACCTTTTTTAAGACTACGTGCCATTATTTAGCATCCTTTCTTCTTCTTAAAATAAGTTTATTTGAAGATTTCTTAGTTTTTCTTGTTTTAACTCCAAGAGCTTTTTTACCTCATGGTGTAAGAGGAGCTTTACGACCAACTGGTTGTTTACCTTCCCCTCCTCCATGTGGGTGATCTACTGGGTTCATTACTGATCCACGTACTGTAGGTCTAATACCTTTGTGTCTGTTAATTCCAGCTTTACCAATATTTACTAATAAGTGTTCTTCGTTTCCTACAACACCAATTGTTGCACGGCAACGAGCTAAGATACGACGTGTTTCACCAGATTTTAATCTTAACACTACGTATTTTCCATTGTCATCTTTACCAAGGATTTGAGCTGATGTACCTGCACTACGTGCAATTTGTCCTCCAGCACCTGGTTGCATTTCAATATTGTGTACAAATGTACCTTCAGGAATGTTTGAAAGTGGTAATGTGTTACCAACAATAATATCTACGTTGTCTCCTGAAACAACTTTTTGTCCTAATTTAATACCTTTAGGAGCTAAAATGTATCTTTTTTCTCCATCTGCATATACAACTAAACTAATGTTTGCTGATCTGTTTGGATCATATTCAATAGTTTTTACTGTAGCAGGGATGTTATCTTTATTACGTTTAAAGTCTACAAGTCTATAGAATCTTTTAACACGTCCTCCATGATGTCTAACAGTAATTTTACCTTGGTTGTTACGTCCAGCATGATTTTTTAAATTCACTAAAAGTGATTTTTCTGGAGCGTGACCTGATAAGTTTTGTCTGTAATCAAGAGTAGACATGTTTCTACGACCATTTGTAGTTGGCTTAAAATGTTTAATAGCCATTTGTCTTCTCCTTTGCTTAAAAATATTTGGGGATTTGCAAGATTATCTTTTAAGCAACTATCTAAAACCCCTTAACTAATTGTTTGATTTGAACATAAAGTTCATCGGATTTAATTATTCTCCACCAACTTTACGTTTTGTAGTAGTTTTCTTAACTGCTGTGTTTGCTTTTTTAGCTGTTGTTTTTTTAGCAACTAATTTAGCAGCAGCTTTTTTCTCAACTTCTGAAGCTTTAGAAGCTTTTGCTTTTTTAGCTTCATCTGCTTTAGCTTTAGTTTCAGCTAAAACTGCTTCTTCAGCGTCTGATGGAACATAGTTTAATGTTGAACCTTCTTTTAAAGTAACCATAGCTTTTTTGTAACGGTTTGTAAATCCGTGGAAACGTCCTACGTTTTTAGTTTTTTTATCAACTTTGATTGTTCTAACTTTGTCAACTTTAACTTGGAAAATTGTTTCAACAGCTTGTGCAATTTGGAATTTGTTTGCGTGGAAGTCTACTTTGAATGTGTAAACACCTTTAGCTCTTTGAATGTCTGATTTTTCAGTTAAAACTGGAGCTTTAATGATTCTTGTTAATTCCATTATTTAATTCTCCCTTTTAATAATTCAAGACTTTCGTTTGAAACAATCATAACGTCAGCAGCAATAGCAGCTTCAACTGTTAATGAGTTAGCTTTAACAACTGTAACGTTTGGTAAGTTTCTAACTGATTTGTAAACCATTGTATTTTCTGTAACAACTAAAACATGTTTTAAGTTTGCTACTTGTAATTCAGCTAATTTAGCAGCAACTGTTTTTGTTGAGATTGTGTCTAATGCTAAATCATCAACGATAACAGCTTGATCTTGTGCTAATAATGTTAAAGCTGAAATAAATGCACGGAATTTAACTTTCTTGTTAACTTTAAGTGAGTAGTTTCTGTTTGGTTTAGGTCCGAATGCTCTTCCCCCTCCAACTCAGATTGGTGAACGCATAGAACTGTGACGTGCTCTACCTGTTCCTTTTTGTCTTCAAGGTTTTTTACCTGAACCACTTACTTCTGAACGGTTTTTAACTTTGTGTGTTCCTTGTCTTCTTGATGCTCTCTCTGATAAGATTGAGTCAAATACTGCTTGTTCATAAATTTTTTCACTAGCAAATAATTGTGCTGGTAAATCTGCTTTATGAGCAACTTTAGCAACGTTTTTGTCTTTTTGAACTGTAACTTTAGCTGATTTTGAAGCAGCTGGTTTTGTTGAAGCTTTTTTAGCTGGAGTTGATTTAGGAGCAGCTTTTTTAGCTGTTGTAGATTTTTTAACTGTTTCTGCCATAAATTATTCTCCTTTGTTTGCTTCTGCAGCATCAATTAATTCTTGTAATTGTTGTGCGTTCATTCCAACTGTAACTTCAATGTTGAATTTTTTAGCTTTTTCAATAAGTTCGTTCATTAACATAGCTTCTTTAACGTTTACTAATTTAATTTCTTCACGGCTTGGTAATCCTTTAACCGCTTCTTTTACTACTACGAATGATTTTTTAGGCCCTGGAATTGAACCTTTGATTAATAATAAGTTGTTTTCTACATCTACTTTAACAACTTCTAAGTTTTGAACTGTTGTTTTAACATGTCCAAGGTGTCCTGGCATTGTCATACCTTTGTAAACACGGTTACCTGAGATATCCCCAAGTGATCCTGTTTGTCTAATAGGTTGAGATCCTCCACCTCCACCGTGAGATTTAGGTCCGATGTGTTGGTTATGTCTTTTAATTGTACCAGCGAACCCTTTCCCTTTTGATGTACCTGTAACGTCTACAAGTTCACCTGCTTTAAAAATGTCAGCCTTAATTAAATCTCCAAGTTCGTATCCTGACATATCACGAACTTCTTTAACGAAGCGCTTAGGTGTTGTTGAAGCTTTAGCAAAGTGACCAATTTCAGGTTTGTTTGCTCTACTTGCTTTTTTATCAGCTGTAGCAAGTTGTGTTGCAACGTAACCATCTTTGTCGTTTGTTAAAACTTTTGAAACAACATTTGGTTGTACTTCGATTACTGTAACAGGAACACTTTTTCCTGATTCAGTAAAGATTTGAGTCATACCAACTTTACGTCCTAAGATTCCTTTCATATTGTCTCCTTAAAAATTTGGGTATTAAATTTGATTATTTAACTTTAACTTGAATATCCACACCAGCTGGTAATTCAAGTCTTTGTAATTGATCTTGAGTTTTAGCAGAAGGATCGGTAATTACAACTAATCTTTGGTGTGTTCTGCTTTCGAATTGTTCACGGCTTTTCTTGTTAACGTGAACAGATCTTAAGATAGTAATTTCATCTCTTTTTGTAGGTAAAGGAATTGGTCCACTTACTTTTGCATCTGTTGCTTTTGCAATTTCGTAAATTCTTTTTGCAGCAGCATCAACTAATGCGTGGTCAAACCCTTTAACTTTGATGTTTAACTTACTCATTGTTGTCTCCTTTGTTCTTGATTTTGAACATAGCTCCTTTTAAAAACCCAACGTGTCCTCAACAACATTTTGGCACGTTGGCAACCTTAAAATTCATAGCTATAGTTGCTTATTGATTATATAGTAAAAATTAAAAAACAGAAACCGAAATTTCTGTTTTTATTTCTAGCAACTCCTCTCCGTGTATCAAGGAGCTTTTTCTTATGAAATTTTCTTTAAAATTCAGTTATTTAAAATCTGAAATGGAACGTATTCATAAGCTTTTTCTTGGATAGTTTGACCTTGTAATAACATCATTGTGGGAACCTTTAAAACTTGTCATTTTGTATTAGGAACTCTGAATAATTGAGCTTCTTCAGCATCCACATTAATGAAACGAATTCTATGATTTCCTTCATATTCTTTGGCAATTTCCTCTACAATAGGTCTCATCATTTTACAATCACCACATCATTGAGTAGTGAAATTTAAGAAGATTAATTCGTTATCTTTGTTAGCTTCAATTATTTTTTTAGCTTCTTCTCATTTTAAATTTTCAAACATATTCACCTCTAAACAGCTAAAAGTGATAAAGCGATCATAGGGTCTTTATCAGTTGCTTTAAATATTTTTTTTCTAATTGTTTTACGTAATTTTTCATTTAAATCATACATACGTTTGCAGCTATTTGATTTAACTACATCTACAACGATTTGTTTAATTAAGTTAGTCATTTGCTCTTGCTCAGAAATATCAATAACACCAACATAATTAATGTGTAATTGTCCTGTTAAGTTACGTGTTTTCGAATCGTACATAATATTGATTACAATAACACCTTCTCTACCTAAAAATTCTCTTTCAGAAATAACTTCAGATGAAATGTCTCCAACTCCGAAACCATCAATAATAGTAGTTCCAACTTCTTTAACTTTTCCATTGTGACTAAATAATTTACCATCAATAAAGTGAGCTATTTTTCCATTCATTAAGACAAGTGTATTGATGTCTTGAACATTCTTAAGTTCATCATTAATGTAATCACTAGCTGAAACCAAATATCTGTATAAACCTTGAGCAGGCATGAATACATCTGGTTTAAGAACTTTTACAAGTGAAACCAAATCATCTCTTGTAGGTCTTACGTAGAAGAACATTTTTTCACTAATATCAAATAGGTTGTGTGTGATTTTAGCTATTTCATCCATTGTTTGTGCATAATCAGACTCGAGACCATTAACTGGTGGAGCTAGCATAATTACAGTGTCACTAGGTTTAATTTTTAAATAAACGTCATTATTTTCTGTAATTCTATTGAAACGTGAATAAAGTCTTTCAGTTGATGCAGTAATTAAAACAATAGCATTTGAATGCTTATTAATTTGTCTGTGGTCAATTAATTTTGGTAATGGCACTACTGTTGAGAATTTAGAAATTAAATCTAATAAATCAGCATATGTTTTTCCGTATGGAACTACTGGTCTATTGTATTTGATTGCTAAATCTAAAACTTGTTGCAATGTAACCATTTCTTCACCATAGGCACCAACAATTATTTTTTCATCAGGATTTGCTTTCTTGAAAATATCATCAAGTTCGGTATATGCATTATATTTTTCAATTCCTCTACCTGAAACATTTGATTTACCAGCATCTGAAACGATAGCCACAATTTTTCTACCTTCAAAGTACTTTGCAAGTAATGGGAAGTAAACTTTTCCATAAATTCCTAAGTTACCTTCAACATAGTTAAACATAAATAAGTAGTCACCTGTTTTAGTTTGGAAGTTAAACCCAATGTTTCCAGGCATTGAACCTGTTAGTCCAAAAGGAACGATTGTTAAATCACCAAATTGAAGTTTTTGTCTAATAACTTGAACTTGTCCTTTTTTAAGTTGAATATCGTATTTTGTAATTCTGTCAATAACTAAAACTTGATTAAATGCCGAAGTATAGATTTTAAGGTTAGGAATTTTCATTAATAATCAAGGGATTGCACTGAATGTTTCATTCTTAATGTCTGTGATGAATAAACCTTTAATTCTGTCTTTGTTTTTGATTAAATAATCAAAATTTGGAATAAGTGTATTAACACCATTTGACATATTTAAAGGCACCTTAGCACCTGCATTAACTATAAAAATGTCATCATTATATTCAAAAACATAACAGTTTTTACCGTTTTCGTCTTGTCCTCCAAGAGCGAAAATATTTACATTTTCCATATTTTTCTCTCTTTCATTATGTATTATGTGTTTTAAAAGTAAGGAATAATTAGTTTGCTAATTAATTTTTTAATTATAGCAAATTGATTTTTTGAGGGTAAAAATAAAAACACCTAATACATAGGTGTTTTAGTAATTAATTACTTAATGCAAATTACTTAACAACGTGTTCTGTAATTTGATCGTTTTCAACAACTAAGAAAGCATCTCCTTGTTGAATTCCGTATGGTTCTAATGCTGAAACAGCATTTTCGTGATCTTGTTTTACAAGTGGGAATAATGATTCTGAATCAACTGAGTTTCATACTGATGAATATGAACCGAATGCATTGATTAATAATGGATCATTTACAATACCAATAACTGTTGAGTTAGGTCTGAATTTAGCAACTTCTTTTAATAAAGCTCCTGTTCTTGATAAAACAACAACATATTTGTATTTTCCTTCTTGTGCTTTTTGAGCTATTGAGTAAGCAATTTGTGAACGTTTGTTTGATTGATCTGAATTTTTTCAAACTTTTTCTAATTGAATTTCGTAGTAGTTTCTTGAGTAGAATTCTTTTTCAGCTCTTCTTGAAATAGCTGACATTGTTTTAACAGCTTCTAATGGGAATGAACCGTTTGCACTTTCTCCTGAAAGCATTGTTGAGTCAGCTCCTAATTCAACTGCGTAGTAAACGTCTGTAACTTCAGCACGTGTTGGGTGTGGTGAGTTTTCCATTGAGTCTAACATTTGTGTTGCAACGATAACTGGTTTACCAGCTTCACGACATTTTCTAATGAACATTTTTTCATAGTAAGGAACATCGTAGTAAGGAATTTCTAATCCTAAGTCTCCACGAGCAACCATAATACCGTCTGATGCTTCAATAATTTCATCAATGTTTACACATCCTAAGTGTGATTCAATTTTTGAGAAGATTTGAATGTGTTTTCCACCGTTGTCATCTAATAATTTTCTTAATTCTTTAACGTTTTTAGCTGAGTTAACGAATGAAGCAGCAACATAGTTAATTCCACTTTGAATTCCGAATTTAACGTCGTTGATGTCTTTTTCAGCTAAGAATGGTAATGAGAAGTCAACACCTGGTAAGTTAACACGTTTGTTTGTTTTTAATTTGTGTGTGTTTTCAGCTTTAACTTTTACGTAACCATTTCCAACTTCTGTAACTACTGTTGATAATTTACCATCATCAATTAAAACTTGGTTCCCAACAGATAAGTCTTGTGCCATATCATATGCAACTGTAATTTCTGTTGATGTACCTTCGTGTGAAAGATATTTATCTTGTGTTGTGTAGATGATCATTTCTGTACCTGATTGCACAACTTGAGCACCATCTTTCATTTTTCCAATACGAATTTCAGGTCCTTTAGTATCTAACATAAGAGAAACTGGAACTTTTAATTCTTGTGAAACTCTTTTTCCTAATGTAAATTTATTTAATTGTTCTTCGTGTGAACCGTGGCTAAAGTTTGCTCTAATTGTTGTTACACCATTTTGAACTAATGATAATAACATATCATAGTTATCACTTGATGGCCCAATTGTAGCAACTAATTTAGTTCTTTTATCAGTAATTTTCATATTGCTCCTAGTAATTAAATATATATTTAAAATATAAACATATTTTACAACATTTTTCAAGTTTTACCTTATGGTAGTTTGTAAATAGTTCTATATTTTTATTCCTATGCATAAGGAATAAAAAACACAATGTGCTAATTGTTAGAACATTGTGTACACAAATAATTTATTAAGCTTGTTGATTTAAAAATGAAACATCTTGACTAAGTTCAATTGTATTATCACTTGTTAATGCAAATATAGATTTAGCAGTTAAATCATCTTTTGTAGCTTTTAAAATGTTTTGATTGAATACTAAATGAACATTTAATGTGTTATCTGTCATTGTAATTGTTGATTGTGCTCAATCAATTGCAACTAAATCATTGACTTGTAAATCAAAGTTTGCTTTGATAAATTCAGGTTTAGTTTCTTCATTTAAAGTAGTTACATAATCGTTTAATGCTTGAATAGATGAGTAGTTAGCTTTTAATTTTTCTTCACTTAATGTAAGTGATTTAGTAATTAATGTTGAATATTTATTATCTGCAGCAACCGTTGCAAATCCTGTTAACTCATAAACATATTGTTCTGCAGCTTCATTTTCACTATTTAGTTTCTTAAATTGTAAATATAAAGTTCCTGTTTCATCATTTGCATATGATGTAAATTCGATGTTTGACATAGTGTAGAAGATATTTTCAGTTGTTGCATTATCTTTATAAACAAATGTAAATGATTTACCTGTGTCAGTTTTAGCAGCTTGTTCTGAAGTCATTACATTTTGAGTTTTAAGTTCTGCTAATCATTTATCTTTGTTTCAATTTGTATCACCGATTTGAAGAATTGGAGAACTAGCAAATTCTGAGGCTAAATGAGTTGATTTATCTAATGAACCTGTTGAAACTAATGAATAATTTTCAATTGTCGGTCTAACAGCATCTAAGAATGATAAATCAACAGTAGTATCAACTTTATTATTCTCTTCTAAATTAAACACTGATTGTGCACTTAAATTTTCTTTTGTACCAGCTAATACATTTAAGTTGTATGAAATACTTAATTTCATTATTTTGTCCTCAAATGTAACTTGCAGACTGCTTCAATTAAAATCAGTCAATTTAGATGATTCTTTTGTTGAGAAATGATTTTTAATAAATTCAACTTTTTTATCTTGCTCTAAGGCTTCAAAGTGTGTTTTTAACGCGTCTGAAGATTTGAATTCTTTAAATAATTTTTCAGTATCAGCAGTTAATGTAGCAATTGTTAAATTAGCATATGGATTTTTAGTAGTCAATGTTGCAAAACCAGTTAATTCAAAAATGTGAGTTTTAACTGTATTTGCATTTTTATCTTTAACTAACATTTTAAGCAATAATGTGCCTGTTAAATCGTTTGCATATGAAACAAATTCAATTCTAAAACCTTGATCTTTGGCTTCTTGAGCAATTGCATTAAATACCACTCCATTGCTTGCTGTTAATTCAAATGATTTAATATTATCAACTTGATTTTTATCACTTTCAGTTTGGAATTTAGCGACTGTAAGTTCTTTAATTCAAGCTGAATTATCTCATCTTGTTCCACTAATAGGAACTAATGGATTTGTTGCATATTCAGAAGCTAAATGTTTATCTTTAGTTAATGAGCCAGTAACATTTAGATTAAAATCTGCATAATCTATATTAGTTTTTTTCTTTGATTGTTTAACCAATAATACTGATGTAGCTGCTATTCCACCAAGAACAACAACTGAACCACCTAAAAGTAATAATGGTTTTAATGTTTGTTTAGTCAATTTCATTTTCATCTCCTGAAAGAGTTTGTGTTAAATCATCACTGAGTTGCTCAATTCCGACTTTTTTTTCTGAAGAAACTAAGAAATACTCAAAGTTTCCAAGTTCATTACGTAAGCTTTTAATGTGATTTAATAGTTGGTTTTTGTCTTTTTGTTTAAGTTTGTCAGTTTTTGTGAAAACTAACTTAAAGTTTATATTATTTGATATTAAAAAATTTAATTCAGGAACGTCTGTATTAGTAATCCCGTGTCTAGAATCAATTAACAAGTAAACACATCTAAGGTTTTCTCTTTCTATTAAATATTCATAAATCATCTTCATCATTTTATCTTTTTGAGTTTGCGAAATTTTTGCGTAACCATAACCTGGTAAGTCGACTAAAACTGCTCCGAATTCATTTTCAAAATAGTTAATTAATTGTGTACGACCTGGTGTCTTAGATGTTTTTGCTAATTTCTTATTTTCAACAATTGCATTGATTAATGAACTTTTTCCAACATTTGAGCGACCTCAAAAAGTAACTTCATAATTTGGATGTTCGTATCAATTTGTCCTGTTTGTAGATGATTTAATAAATTTAAACATTGTCCTAAATTCCTTTTTTGTTTTGTTTTGCTTTTTCTATTTGTTCTTTATGTTGTTGTCTGATTTGAGTTGAAGAAATATTTGAGTTTTCATAATCAGGCATTATTATGATTGTTTCAAGATCATTATTTAAAGCATTATTTGCTGTAGCTAATTTAAGCTCATAATTAAAGTCAGTTTGATTTCTAGCGCTACGTACAAGTCATTTTGCATTTAATTGATGAGCTAAATCAGCTGTTAAATCAAAGTAGTTTTTTAAGACAACCACTTTATCGCTTTCTTGATATTTATTTTTAATTGCCTCAAAATTTTCTTCAATTCTTTCAATATTATCTTTATCAGGATTGTAAGTTACAACAACATAAAGTTTGTCAAAAAGCTCGGCAGCTTTTTGCACTATTGATTCGTGACCTTTATGAAATGGATCGAATGATCCAGGAAATAAAGCTATTTTAGTTTTGTTCATAAATTTTAATTGCATTTCTTGCAATAACTAATTCTTCGTTTGTTCTAATTACATAAACTGGAACTTCTGAATCAGGTGCAGAAATTAAAGCGAATTCACCGATTGATCCATAGTTAACTTCTGAGTTTAATTTAATGTTTTTGAAGAATAATTT
Organism: Mycoplasma sp. 4079; assembly: GCF_047785185.1. Classification (NCBI taxonomy): domain Bacteria; kingdom Bacillati; phylum Mycoplasmatota; class Mollicutes; order Mycoplasmatales; family Mycoplasmataceae; genus Mycoplasma; species Mycoplasma sp. 4079. The sequence goes on from NZ_JBLNNG010000012.1 coordinate 15,902, forward strand.
ATCTGCAATCATTTGTCTAATAATAGGTGTGTTTTCTCCAATTCCAGCTGTGAAAACAAGCGCATCTGGTTTACCACCAATTTTGTTTGCATAAACTGCTACATAGTCAGCAATTTTTTGTGAGTAAAGTTCAAGTGCAAATTGTGCATCTACATTTCCGTTGTTTGCTGCAGCACAAATATCTCTCATGTCTGAAGAAATTGTAGAAACACCTAAAAGACCACTTTGTTTATTTAAAATATCTGTGAATTGATTGATATCTAGACCTGATTGGTTCATAACAAATTGATGAATTGAAGGGTCAATGTCACCACTTCTTGTTCCCATCATTATTCCAGCTAATGGTGTAAGTCCCATTGATGTGTCAAATGATTTTGAATCCTTAACAGCACATAATGAACCACCGTTTCCTAAGTGCATATTAACAAATGTTACAGTTTCTTTGCCTAAGATTTGAGCAAGTTTTTCTGTAATGTATTGGTGTGAAATTCCGTGAGCACCATATCTTTTGATTTCGTATTTTTCTACTAATTCTTTTGGTAATGCATATGAGCTATTTACTTTGTTAATTGTTGTATGGAATGCTGTATCAAAGTCACCTGTTAATTTAGCGTGTGGGAAAACTTTTCTAAATCCGTAAATTGATTGCACTGCTCCTGGGTTGTGTAATGGCGCATAAATTGCAACTTTATCTACAATGTTAATTACTTCATCTGTGATTTTTGCTGTATTGTTAAAGTATGTACCACCTTGAACAATTCTAAATCCAATGTATTCAATTTCTTCTGGTTGGTGTATTAAGTTAATTTCTTCCATTAATTCATATAATTTGTTAACAGCAACTTCGTGATTTGGCATTGCTACTATTTTTTCAAATTTTTGACCATTGAATTTAATTGAAATAGCTCCCTCAGGTAATGTAATTCTTTCAGCAATACCACTAGCGATTAATTCTAATGATTCTTTATCAAATAAACTTAATTTAATTGAGCTACTTCCTGCATTGATTACTAAAACTTTTTTATTCATTATTACTCCTTGTTTGTGTTTAAAATCGAAATAAGAATTGTTCCTATTATATCTTTTGTCGTTGCTCCCCTTGATAAGTCTGCAACGGTTTGATTAAATCCTAAAACAAAAGGACCATACACATTGAATTTACCTAACTGCTGAATAAATTTGTAAGATATATTAGCTGAATTTAAATCAGGAAACACAAATACATTAGCATCTTGGTAATTGAATAAATCTTTTTTCTCTCTTATTTTGTTATTTAACGCTGCATCAACTTGAACTTCACTTGCATACACATTTTCGTGTGGATATTTTTCTGAAAACAATTTTGCTGCATTTGACATTTTTAAAGCTTGTGAACTTGAGTTTGAGCCATTTGTTGAAAAGGACATAAATGCACCAGTTGGTTTATCGAGAACTTTTTTGCTAAAGTCCATAGCATTTTTAGTTATATCAACTAATTGTTCTTCAGTTGGCTCAATAACAAAAGAAGGATCAGAAACTACATAAGTTTGTGATTTTTTATTAAGCACCATTGCTGATGAAATTGTGCTTGTTGTTTTATATAAAACCCTTAGAGCACTACGATAAAATGATTTTGAAGTTGTGTTATATCCACCCACAACAACGTCATATTTTTGTGTTTTAGCAATGTACATACCAATGATGTTTCTAGTGTTTGAATCAAACTCAAGGTCAAGTTGATTTAAATCTAAATTAGGTTGTTTTTTTAATCTAGATTGTATGTAGTTTTGCTTAACTTTTTGAATTTGGTCAAATGAGACAAAAACATCGTGTTTATCATTTGAGTTTTCAAATGATAAGTAGTTGATTATGATGTTTTTATTGAGCATTAATTTGTTTATTCAGAATCTTTGAGAAGGTGAATAAGTATCTATTAAAAGCACTGTGTATTGGTGCTTTTTGTGTTTAATTTTTCAAAATATAGAGTGTAAAAGCATAGTATCCTTTTTAGTTTGTTATATTATACCAATAGTTTAGTTTTATGTTAATTGTATATAACTAAGTTATTTAGTGTTAAATAAAAAAATATCAGTTTGAATTTAAACTGATATTTATATATAAAACTCATATTTATTATTAAAAAGTAAAGATTAAACTAATTCAATAATTGCCATACGTGTTGAATCACCTTGACGACGAGGTAATTTAATAATTCTTGTGTATCCACCGTTTCTTTGTGAGTATTTTGGTGCAATATCATCAAATAAGTATGATAATACAGCTTTACCATCTTTAGTTTTAATTGGACGTAAGAAACCTGCAACAGCACGTCTGTTTGCTAATGTAGGGTTTTTAGCTTTTTGAATCATTTTTTCAGCGTGTCTTCTTAATTCTTTTGCTCTTGTTAAAGTTGTAACAATTCTTCCGTTTACGTATAATTCACTAACAAGTGAACGCATCACACCGTTTCTTCATTTAGTGTCACGTGAATAGATTTGTGTTGGGTTTGCCATATTACTCATCTCCTTCTCTTAATTCAAAACCGTAATCTTTAACTTTATCAATGATTTCTTGAATTGATTTTCTACCTAAGTTCTTTGTTTGCTCTAATTGTGAAACTGTAAGTTCTCTAATTTGTGATAATTTAGTTTTCTTAATTTTTCTAAGTGCATTAGCTGAACGAACTGATAAGTTCATTTGTGAAATATCGATGTCATCTTCTTGTTTTTCTTCTGGTTTTTCAACGATTTCTTCAAAGATATCAACTTTCATTTTATCTGTGTCTCCGATTACTTCAAGAAGACCAATTAAAATGTCAGCTGCTTGTCTAAGAGCATCTTTTGCATCTACTGTTCCATCTGTTTCAATGTTGAACTCAAGTTCTTCTTCAATTCTGCTTGAAGCTGAGTTCATTTCTTTGATATTGTAGTAAACTTTTTTGATTGGTGAGAAGTTTGAATCAACTGCGATAAATTCACCTTTTTTAATGTCACTCATTGGAGCTAAATCATCTTTTTTACGTTTAGAAATGTAAGCTTTGTTTTCATCAAATGAAACAAATCCACGTCCTGAACGTAAGTAAATTTCAACATTAAGAGCCTTAGCATTCATAACTGTAGCTAACTTAATGTTTGTATCAATAACTTGAACACCTGGGTGTGAAACTACTTTAAGTGATCTTGAAGTAACTTCTCCAGGAGCTTCTGATTGTAATGTAACTTTTACAATTTCATTGTCTTTAACAACGTTAGGGTTGTAAGCAAAACGAACTTTACGTAAATTCATTAATAAAGTAATAACATCTTCTGTAACATCTTTGATTGTTTGGAATTCATGATCAACACCTTCGATTTTAACTGCAAATGGTGCTAATGATGAAATTGTTGATAATAATGTTCTTCTTAAAGGAACAGCTAATGTATTACCAAAACCTCTTTCAAGACCTCTTAATACAAAAGTTGTTTCAGCAACATCATCTCTTTTGTGGATTACAGGTTTATCTAAGTAAACCAATTTTTTCATTTTTTCCATTGTTTACCTCTTTTGAATTATTTTTTCATACGTTCACGTTTTAAGATACGTTTTGGTGGTCTTGTTCCGTTGTGTGGAACTGGTGTAACGTCTTTGATTTCTGTTACTGTAATACCGCTAACTTCGATTTGTTTTCTAGCAGCATCTTTTCCAGCTCCAAGACCTTTTAATTCAACTTTAACTGTTTTGATTCCGTGTTCTTTAGCAGCTTCAGCAGCAGCTTGAGCAGCTAAACCAGCAGCATATGGAGTTTTCTTTTTAGTACCTTTGTATCCAATTGCTCCTGCTGAACTTCAAGCAATAACATTCCCGTTTTCATCAGCAAAAGTAACAATTGTGTTTTGGTTTGTTGAGTGGATGTGTGCTACACCACTTGTAATGTTCTTTTTCTTAGTTTTACGAGCCATTATTATTTACCTTTCTTTCCTGCTACAGTTTTTCTTGGACCCTTACGTGTACGAGCATTCTTTTGAGTACTTTGTCCACGAACTGGTAACCCTTTACGGTGTCTCATTCCACGGTAGCATTTGATTTCCATTAAACGTTTGATGTTTAATGAAACTTCTCTACGTAAGTCACCTTCTGTTGTGTAAACTTTAGCTGCTTCACGAATTCTTGATAATTCTTCTTCTGATAAATCTTTTACACGAGCATCTTCGCTAATGTTTGCTACTTTACAAATTTCTTTTGCTAATGTTCTTCCAATTCCATAAATGTATGTTAATGAAATAACAACACGTTTATTGTTTGGGATTTCGACGTTTAAAATTCTAGCCATTTAAAATCCTTTCTAACAATTACCCTTGTCTTTGTTTGTGTTTTGGTTGAACACAAATAACACGGATAATTCCTCTACGTTTAATGATTTTACAGTCTTTACACATTTTTTTAACACTTGCTCTAACTTTCATTAGTTCTCCTTATTACTTGTGTCTGTAAGTAATACGTCCTTGTGTTGTATCATAAGGACTTACTTCGACATCAACTGAATCACCTGGTAAGATACGAATGTGGTTAATTCTCATCTTCCCAGAAATATGAGCTTTAATTGTGATGCCATTTTCAAGTTCTACTGAATAATCATCAATTGTAAAAACTTCTTTGACAACACCTTTTATTTTAATAGCATCTTTTGCCAATTAGATTCCTTTCGTTAACACGATTCCTTTTCCATTTTTGATGAGTACAGTGTGTTCATAATGAGCTGTTCTTGTATTATTGGCGCTAACTATTGTTCACCCATCTCTAAGTTGAATAAATTTATTAGTTTGGGCAATCATTGGCTCAATACAAATTACCATACCATCTTTAAGTAATGGACCAGTTCCTTTTTTACCTTCATTGAAAATATTAGGATCTTCATGTAATCTTCTTCCGATTCCATGACCACAAAAGTCTCTTGGTGTAAATAAACCGTGCTTATGGATATATTCACCTATTGCATAAGATATATCACCTGTTCTAGCACCTTTTTTAATCGCTTTTAATCCAGCTTCAAAAGCTCCTTTAGCTACATCAATAAGTTTCTGATCTAGAGGTGAAACTTTTCCAACTGGTTTAGTGAAGGCACTATCACTATAAAAACCTTCTCAGATGCATCCTAAGTCAACACTAACAATGTCACCTTCTTCTACGATGCGATCTGTAGGTATTCCATGGATCAATTGTTCATTAACTGATATACATGCTGTACTTGGAAAACCTTGATAACCTTTAAATGCAGGTTTGGCTCCACGTTTGATTATTTCTTTAAAAGCCAATTGATCAATATCTTTTAAAGAAACCCCTGGTCTTACAAAGTCTCAAACTATTTGCTTGACTTCTGCCAAGATTTGACAAGATTTGGTAATCATTTGAATTTCTTCTTCTGTTTTTACTCAAGACATAATTAGATCACCTTTCTCTGTAAAAAATAAAATAATCTAACATATATGTTAGATATTTTAAAGTTTATTTATTTTATCACTTTTTTGCAAAATTTCAAGTACCTGTTTTGCAACTTCTTCAGGTGTAGCTGAAGCATCTACAACTCTTAATTCATCTAGTGATTTGTAGTAGTCAATTAATGGTTTTGTTTGTTCTTCATAGATTTTTAATCTGTGTTCAATACGTTCAGGTGTGTCGTCTGCACGTTGAATAATTTGATTAGAACAAACATCACAAACACCTTCTACTTTAGGTGGTTGGAATTCTACATGGTAGCCTGCACCACAATTTACACATGTTCTTCTACCACTTAAACGCTTAATGATTTCTTCATTATTTACTTGAAGCTCAATAACCACGAATTCAAAGTCTTTAAGTGAATTTAAGAACTCTGCTTGAGCTTTAGTTCTAGGAAAACCATCTAGGATGAAAAATTGGTTATTTTCTTTTAATTTTAAGATTGCATTTTCAACAATTTTATTTGTGATTTCATCAGGTACATATCCACCTGTTGTCACAATGTTTTGAACTTTAAGACCAAGTTCAGTTTTTTGCGCTATTTCATTTCTAAAAATGTTACCTGTTGATAAATGAATTAAATTGCTTGTTTTTGACAATAAAGAAGCAACAGTACCTTTTCCTGCTCCTGGTTGTCCCATAAAAATTACATTTTTATTTATTTTATTTATCATAATAAACCTTCTACGTTTTCTGCTGAGTTGCTTTCAATATTTTTAATTGACTCTCTTTTTGCTTTTGATAAATTATTTGATTTAATTCTTGCTTGTAATTGTCCTACTGTTTCAAGTGCAACACTTACTAAAATCATAAGTCCTGTACCACCAAATGAAATTACACTAGGTAAAATACCTGCCATAATTTCAATAAATTGCATACTTCCTAATGCTAATAAATAGAATGATGAAAATACACTTAATCTAAATACAATCCCAATTAAGTAATCTTGTGTTTCTTCTCCTGGTCTTACACCTGGAATAAATGTTGAATTTTTAGCAAAATCTTCAGCTATCTTATCAACTTTTGATTGTTGAATACCCATAACTAATGAGAATGCAAAAATAACAACTATAAGTAATGTAAATCCAATTGGTTGGGTAAATTGCATATTTTGGTTAATTCATTGTTTTGATGCATTGTCATCTGGCAGTATGTTTGCAATCATTGTTGGGAATGATAAAACCATCATAGCAAAGATAATAGGCATAATTCCGGCTGGATTTAGTTTAATAGGTAAATAACCAATGTCTTTTTTAGATTTAGATCTACCTGCTCCTATTTGTTGGATAGGTATATGTCTTTCTGCTACATAAACAATAGCTATAATCATTAAAACAAGTAAGTAAACAAGTATATATGTAAAGAAATTGACTATACCAACAAGTGCCCCACTTGAACCAGATAAATCAACACCTATGTAATGTAAGAATGCTTCTTTAAATTGGAATGGTAATCTAGCAGCGATACCTGTGAAAATAATTAAACTTGTTCCATTTCCAATTCCTTTATTTGTGATTTGTTCTGAAATAAATAAAGCAAATAATGAAGCAGAAGTTAAAACCATTGGAATCATAAAGAATGTTAAAAATTCTTTTGATACAATTCCGTATCCATCCAACTCAATGAATTGACTATTTCCATTACCAAGCGTTTTAATTAAGAAAACAGCCTGTGGATAAGCAATAACAATTGTTAACAATCTAGTAATAATATTTATTTTTCTTCTACCTTGCGGTCCACTCTGACTTAATTTATAGATTGGAGGGAATATTTTTGATTGTAAAATCATCATTATAAGAGAAGCATTAATAAATGGACTAATACCTAAAGCAAATAGTGAGAACTGTCTAAGTCCTCCACCACCAATTAAGTTTAATGTATTTAAAAAAGAGTTACTACTAATTGCATCTTCATTTTTAATCTTTACAAATGGCAATGTTATAGTTGTTCCTAAAATATAGATAGCCAACATGAGTAAAGTAAAAATAGCCTTCTTCGTTAAATCCTTATTTGTGAAGAATGCTCTTAATCTATTTTTTGTTTTATAGATTAAATTACCCAATGTGCTCGCCCCTTTTTTAAAATATATTGGTATTATATAACAAAATATTTTTTTTCATAGTTTGAGTTAATAAAAAAACACCATTAAAGGTGTCGAATATTCTTTGAAAACTGAATAGTTATTTTAATAATTCATTAAAATGTCTGAATACATCTTAATATACTTTTAAACC
>NZ_JBLNNG010000013.1:0-23583 GCF_047785185.1 Mycoplasma sp. 4079
TCCTGAGCCAGGATCAAACTCTCGAAAAAAATTGACTTGTCATGTCTTGTATATATCTAGTTTTCAAAGAACTTCTTCGCTATCAAAAGCATGAATATTATAACACTATTTTTTTTATTCAAAGTTTTTTTAAAAATTTTTTTCGAATTTTTTATTTGAACTTTTGATTAAAAAAATACTATCCAAATCATAGTTTAATGGACAGTATTAAAGTTTTTGTTATTTGTATATTTTTGAAATATCAGCAAACATTGAAGTTTCTTCATTGTATTTTCTTCTATTATTAGTGTCTAATAATTTATTATATGTTTTCTCTGTTATTAATTTATCATCATATAAAACTTTTAAATAGTATGCAATAACTTCGTCTGAAAAGAAATATTCATAATCATTATATAAAGAAATGATGTCTTTAATTTCATCATAAATAGTCTTTCTTAATGATTCGGGATATTTCATCTCTTTTGAATGTTCAGCGAATTCTTCTCTATCAACAATTTGCAATTCTTTATCTGGATAACATTTTATGTCTAAATCATAATCAATAAATTTAAGCGTGTCATCTTCAAAAATTGGACGTGATGCAAGGTTTATATAATAATAAGAACCACTTTCCTTTAAAAGAACAATTGCATTGTACATTGAATCTTTCGGAATAAATCAAATTGCATTTTCTTTATATCTTCACCCATTTACATCTCTTTCATATTCAGCCACTTTAGTGTTTTTTAAAAATAAAACAATATGTCTCTTATTATGAAAAATTACTTTTACAGAATTTCATTGTCTATAAAGATGACCATTATGTTTATAAGCTTGAACATTAATCATTTGTCCAACTTTTAATTTAGAAAAATCTCATAGCATAAATCCCTTTCTGTTTGCTTGTAAATATCTTAACTATCTAAATAATTTATGAAAATCTAATTTAACTTTATTATCTGTAGTTTTTATTATATTGTAAACATTTTCGTTTTTTGTTGATCTTGCCGTTGTTACTCATCTATTTTCAGGAAGTGTTATTTCTTTTTCTAATAAAATTTCATTTTCTTCAGCAATATTATTGTTATTCAAATCTTTTCATAAATAAATAACTGAATTATTACTTGGTTTTGTAATGAAATCTTCCGAAATATATGGAATAAATAAAGCGTTTGTATATTCATTTAATGAATTTGGATAAATTCTATTATTTAATTGCTCTTCTCTTTGCTGAGCTTGTTCTGATGTTAATGAATTTGATAACAATGCACCTTTATCAAAAGTTTTGTGACCAAAAAAATTGAATGTATCTAAGTATTTAATTTTTGATGTTGCAGTAACTTGATTATTATCTGGATTAACGAAGACAAACCCTGTGTACTCATTTGAATCTAAGTAACCACTTAATTTGATTTTATGTTGATTTGCTTCATTATTTTCAATTTGTGAATGCTCTGAATCAATTCATTTTCATCCACTATTATCATAATATAGTTGTGAAATAGTTTTTCCATAACCCATTGTATCTAAAAATAATTTGTAAAAATCAACTGATTTATCTTGTTTTATTTTCTGAAGATTTAAATATTCAGTTTTGGTTCTATATCCTACTTGAGGTTGATATTCAGATAAAGCAAAAGGTGTTGTTGGCAGAAGAATTGAAGATTGATTTTTATAAGTTCTTGTTCTGTTTGAATTTTCTTGAATTGTTAAATCACCTTGTATGTATCATCCTTGTCTATATTGTGAATCAAAATTATTCAAGAAAACTTTACTCATATCATCTGCTAAAGATGTTGGTGAAATTGTGTAAGTTGTGGCTGAAGATGTTTTATCAATATGAGCATAGCTAAAATAACTCATTGTAAAGATATCTTGACCTTTATTTCTTGAATCTTCTATAGCAGGACCAATTGGATTTGGTAAATTTATATTAAAGTAAGGTTCAAAACCATATTTTAAATATTCTCTAGGAACTAATTCAGTCAATGAATAATAGTAGCGAATATTATTTGATGAAAGACCGAACTTTGTATCAGGTGAATAATACAATTTTGAATGTTCTTTTAATTTTCTATTAAGTTCAATTACATCAGGATTGCTTGGTTTTCCGTTTGAAAGATCTCAAATATCTTTTGGACTAAAAACATTATGAATAAAACTGTTTTTTTTGTTATTATCTGCTCTTAATATTTCTCAAGTTTCATCAGAGATTTTTGATTTTGAAGTTACATCATAGTTTGATAAATATTGAAATGAATCAACAAACGATTTATTTCAATATTGAATGTAAAGATGATTATGCTGATCTTTAATTGTTGCTCCAGGTGAATAATAAATAATTGATGGGTTAACTAAATGTGAATCATCATTTTCAAAACTATAATATTTTGCAAGTACATCTTTTTTAAATGCAATTTCTGCATATGAGTTTGCTCAATGGTGCATATATTCGTGGAATGTTGTTTGCATCATATAAGCAATAATTTCATAAAGGCTCATTCCTGATTCACAAAAAAAGAAACCATTAATAAAAATATTTTTAATATTTGGAATATATAAACCGTTTGCAGTATTATCTATTACACTAAAATTATTTATATTTATAGCTTCAAGATCAAAAACTTCAGTACTGAATGGAATTTTTCTTTTAAATTCATGAGCATATAAAACTAAACCTTCAGGACCTAATAAATATCTACGTTCACTTTTGTCTTCACTAACATAATATGCATAGTCTCTAAAGGTCACATTTGTGTATGGATCTATGTATTCAAAATAGCAGGATCCATTAGTTTCTTCATATTCATGCACATTATTTTTTTCAGTTTCAAATCTATTTAATAATTGACTAACTTCATCATTACTTTTTGATGAAGTTTTCATAAATTCTTTATCGTTAATTGAGACTACATTAGAAGCTGCAATTGTAGGATGTGTGTAATTTGTAAATCTTAATTTAACTTTATTAACTTGTTTTTTATCACCATTTCCGGAAGATTTAAAAATATCTAGAAAACTGCATGAATTAGTCACAAGTGTTCCTAGACCTAAAATTGAACCAGTTAAAAACAATAAAGATTTACGTAATTTAGTCATGTTTAAATCATACACTTTTTATCTTCAAATATGATAAGAAGTGTTGTAATTATTTTTTTCATAAATGTGAAAAATTTACTAGAAAATATTAAATTTTTGATAACTAGACCTCAAAAAGTTATAGAATAAAAGTGTAAGAAATCGGAGGTGCTTATGTACAAATACAAAGCAAAATTAGTAGCTAGTGGTGAAGTTATTGCACAAGCTAACACAATTGACGAATTAGAAGGTCAAATTAAAGGATTTCGCCGTGGTCAAAAACACGGATTACACACCAAGGGAAATGAAAAAATTGAAATATTCCATATAGAAAGAAACAATTTGGAAGGTAAATCACATTCTAAAGAAGTTTCAGTTAAAGTTGTTTAATTTATTAAATAGAATTTATATATTAGTTTTATAGATATGTGCCACCAATTTTTGGTGGTTTTTGTTTAAAAAACTCTAATTGCTATATAATAAAAAGAAAATTATAAGGAGTTAAAATGTCAAAACCTAGATTAGAAGATAATTTTTATGAATACGTTAATTATGAATGATTAAATACTGCTACAATTCCATCAGATAGATCATCAATGTCAGCATTTGGTGAATTAGATATCAAATTAGAAAAATTGCTTAAAGACTTAACAGTTCAGTGAGCTAATGGTCAAAAAGAATTACCTAATGATCCTATGATGAAGCAGTATGTTGAATTTTACAAAATGATTATTGATAAAGATAAGAGAAAAGAAATCGGAATAAAACCGGCTAAAGATTTTCTTAAAAATATTGAAGAATTAAAATCATTTGAACAACTTGCTTCAAATTTTGATTACTTTAATAATAGATATGTATCTTTACCTTTATCTTTTGGTGTTGGGGAAGATTTTAAAAATAATAAATTACAAGTTTTATGACTTGATGAATTTAGCTTAATTTTGCCATCAAAAGAAACATATGAAAATGAACAAGAAGCAAATAGATTAATGACTGTATGAATTAATATGGTTTTTGATTTATTACAAAAATACGGATTTGATGAAAGAAAATCAAATGATTTAATTAATAAAGCTATTGCTTTTGATTTAAAAATTAAAGATTATGTTCTTTCAGATGTTCAAAAGGCTGATTATGTTTCATTATACAACCCTAAAAAAATTTCATGATATACCGATAAAAGTTCAATTTTTAATATACCAAACATTGCAGAGCAATTAGTAGGCCAAAAAGTTGAAATGATGCCTTGTTCAAACGTTAAATTTATTGAAAACTTAAACAATATTTTCAATAGCGAAACATTCGAAGAATATAAAGCCTTATTCTTTATTAAAAACTTAATTTTTGCTGCCTCATATTTAGATGAAGAAACAAGAATTAAAGCAACAGAATTTAAAAACGCAATTTACTCAATCCAAAAACCAAGAGATTTAGAAATGTTCGCTTATGATTTAGCTACTAAATATTTCAAAGAACCATTAGGTATGTACTATGCAAAACATTTCTTTGGAGAGAAAGCTAAAAAAGATGTAGAACATATGGTTGCTAATATGATTGAAGTCTATAAGAAAAACTTGGAAGAAAACACATGATTATCAAAAGAAACAATTAAGAAAGCAATTACTAAATTGAACAAATTAGGTGTCATGGTTGGATACCCAGAAATCATCAGACCATTTTACAAAGATTTTGTTGTTAAGACATATGAGCAAGGTTCAAATATTTTAGAAAATGTTTTATTCTTTGAATCAATTAAGACTCAATATAACTTATCGCAATACAATCAATTAAAGAATGATAAGTATTGATCAATGTCTCCAGCAGAAATTAATGCTTACTTTAATCCATTTGCAAATCACATTGTTTTCCCTGCTGCAATTTTACAAGCTCCTTATTATGATATTAATCAATCTTCATCTGCAAATTATGGAGGAATTGGAGCAGTTATTGCTCACGAAATCTCACATGCATTTGACAACAACGGTTCACAATTTGATGAAAATGGAAGCTTAAACAACTGATGAACTGATGAAGATAGAGTGAAATTTGACGAAAAAATTGCCGCTGTTATTAAGTTATATGATGGTAAGGAAACTAAATATGGAAAAGTTAATGGAAAACTAACAGTTTCTGAAAATATTGCTGATATCGGTGGAGTTTCATGTGCCTTTGAAGCTGCTAAACTTGAAAATGACTTTAATCCAAAAAACTTCTTCGAAAACTGAGCTAGAGTTTGAAGAATGATTATCACAGAAGGAAGCGCAAAAAGAAGATTGGAATCTGATGTTCACTCACCTTCAGAAATACGTGGAAATGTTGTTTTATTAAACAATCCGGATTTCACAAAAACTTATAACTTAAATGAAAACGATCAAATGTTTTTACCTGAAGAAGAACAAATCAAAATTTGATAGATAACTAAATTGAAAAATATAAACCTCAATATAACGAACACATTTTTTAGTGATAGTTATATTGAGGTTTTTCATAATTATTTTAATAATTTTAGTTTGATATTTACTCTCCTAAAATTGTATATGCATTATTAGCACGATATATTTCATAGTCTCCTCCATTAAATGGCTCAAGACTCTCGGGATTATCTATAGAAAATGAATAACTTTATCAACTATTTTAATTTTTTTAACTATTCTTATAACTAATTACCTAATAGTTCAAATTTGAGAAAAATTACTAAATTAATGAGGTGATTATGAAAAAAATTTTAGTCTGCTTAATAATTTTTATGAAGTTAATGTTTTGTTGCAGTTTTTTTACTGCTTCATGCAAGAATGATAACCATCAATTAAAAAAAGAAATCAATAATAAAAACCATAATACAAATTCTTGTAAATTAACAAATAGTTTATTGAATCAGAAATATTTAAGTAATTTTTCCCCATTATTAATTAATAATAAAATTTTGCTTGGTTCAGGAAAAATGAATTGAGAAAGTATCAAACTTGATAAAAATAATCAAATTAATCTTAATATTCAGCATGAAGATATGATGGATAATGTATTTAAAGTTTCATTTCATAACTATAACCCTCATAACAGGATAAACTCACAATCTAAATATATGATTCATTCAGGTACTATCAGTTTATTTGATTATCATCTTGATGATAATGGTGAAATTGAAAAATTGTATTTCGTAACAAATGCTCATGTTCTAAATAACTTTGTAAAGAATAATTCTGATGGTTCAATATTTTCAAATATTATCAATGATAACCAATTATTAAATGATGAAAGTAACCTTATAACTTCTCAAGTTCAAATTTCAAAGTTGGGATTTGATACGAATAAAAACCAAGAAATTAAACAAATTTTCAGCTTTAATCCTAGTGATTTTAAAATTGTATATTTAGCATTAGATTTTTTAAAGTCAAGTCCTAAAAATTACATCCATAATATGGATAATGTTGAAGAAATGATTGACTTTGGTATACTGGAATTAGATTTGAAAAATATTCATAATAAAAGTAATTCAATTTTTGAATACTCTAAAAATGAAAATTTAGTCAGTTGTCAAAATATGACGTTTAATGAATGATTAGGTAAATTTATTAATATCAATAAAATTAACACCATATCATCAGATAATATTTTGGAAAATCATGAATTTTACTCAATAGGTTACCACGATAAGGAAAATGAGTTTACTTTTAATAATTCAAATAATTTAAATCACTCAGAGCAATTTCATTTTTTAGAAAACTATCCTGGTTTTGTTGATATTTTGCTTAACTTTAGATACATAAGTCATTTAAATAATTTTAAGTATGTAAATAAATCTGTTTCCAAAGCAAATAAATTTGTTAATTATGGTTTAGGATTCGTAATAAATGATTATCAACCATATTATGGTTCATCAGGATCTCCGGTTGTTAATCAAAATAATCAATTACTTGGTTTAATGTTTGCTACATATGATGTTGATTTTAAAAATAAAGCATCAATATCTTGTTTATTAAGATCTCCTGAATTAGATTATTCAGAGAACTTCGGTTTGTACAACATAGAACCATATGATTTAATTTATGGAGGATATCAAAATCAAAAATCATCATATAAAGATGCAATTAGAAATTTATATGGAGATAACTATAAAACTTGATTAATAAAATAACCAGGCATTAACCTGGCTAAATAAATTATTTGTCAATATTTGTTTTTAAAACTGATAAGAAAGCCTCTTGTGGAACTTCAATAGAACCAAGTTTTTTCATACGTTTCTTACCTTCTTTTTGCTTCTTGAGTAATTTTTGTCTTCTTGTTACATCCCCACCATAAAGTTTTGCAGTAACATCTTTTCTATAAGCTTTAATTGTTTCTCTTGCAATAATTTTTCCACCAATTGTGGCCTGCACAGGTACTTCGAAGTTTTGTCTAGGTATTGCATCCTTGAGTTTTACACATAACTCTCTTGCTGCTTCATATGCTTTTTCTCTATGTGTAATTATTGAGAATGCATCAACTTTATCTCCATTTAATAAGATATCTACTTTCACTAAATCTGAAGGTCTATATCCAATTCACTCATATTCAAATGATGCATAACCTTTTGTGGTAGATTTTAATCTATCAAAGAAATCAAAAACAGTTTCAGCTAATGGTAATTCATAAATTATTCTAGTTCTTCTAGAGTCAACTGTCTCTAAAGTTTTATAAATACCTCTTTTATTTTGACAAAGTTCCATAACATTACCAATATATTCATTTGGTACAAAAATACTTGCTTCAACATATGGTTCTTCGATTTGTTCTATAAATGTTCTATCAGGAAACAATGTAGGGTTAGAAATGTATTCAATTTCTCCTTTTGTAGTAGTTACTTTATACTCAACACTTGGACTTGTTGCAATAATTCCAACCTTATATTCTCTATCAAGTCTCTCTTGAAGAATTTCCATATGCAACATTCCTAAGAAACCAACTCTAAATCCAAATCCTAATGCTTTTGATGTTTCTTGTTCTCATGTGATTGATGAGTCTGATAATGAAATTTTTTCTAAACTTTCCTTAAGATCCATGTAATCTTTTGTGTCGATTGGGTAAAAACCGGTAAACACAACAGGTTTCATTTTTTTGTAACCTGGAAGAGCTTGTTTTGTTGGATTAGAAATTAAAGTGATTGTATCCCCGACGTTAACTTCTTTTGCATCTCTAATTGCTGCTGAAACTCATCCAACTTCTCCTGCAACTAATTCATCTTTTTTGGTTTCATTTGGATTTTTAATACCTAAGTCAATAACATGATACTCGTTTCCTGCATCGTGTCTTGACATAAATTTAAACTTATCTCCTGTTTTAAGCTTACCTTCGAATACTCTGATAAACATAACAACTCCACGATATGGATCAAAGTAACTATCGAAAATCAATGCTTTTAAAGGTTTATTATCATCTGCATTTTTAGGTGCTGGGATATATTCAACAATCGCATCAAGCAATTGATGAACACCTTGACCTGTTTTTGCAGACACCAAAATAGCATTATCAGTCGGTATACCGATAACTTCTTCTATTTCTTTTTTAACACCTTCAACATCAGCACTTGGTAGATCGATTTTATTTATAACAGGTAAGATTTCTAAATTATTTTCAATTGCTAAATAAACATTAGCTAAAGTTTGAGCTTCAATACCTTGTGTTGCATCCACAAGCAATAAAGCTCCCTCAGAAGCTGCAAGTGATCTAGAAACTTCATAATTAAAATCAACGTGTCCCGGTGTATCAATTAAATGAAAAATATAGTCTTTATACTTGATTTGAACTGCATTTAGTTTAATTGTAATACCACGTTCCTTTTCAAGATCCATTGAATCTAAAAATTGAGCAGTTAACTCTCTTGTGTCTACTGTATTTGTGTATTCTAAAATACGATCAGCTAAAGTACTCTTACCGTGATCTATGTGAGCTATTATTGAGAAATTACGAATTTTACTTTTTTCCATAGTTCTTTAAATTATAGATGAAAATTTTTTTCATTTTTTGAATTTTTATCTTATAATAATACTAGTGCTTTATCCTTGAACATGATTCGGATAAAGAATGTGATGTCCATGAAACATCCTTCTTGTGTTAAATTATTAAACACCTGTCACTAAATAATTTTATGTAAAACACATAATCATTATTATGTCTTACATAACTTCGCCACAGCATTCTTGCTGTGGTTTTTATTTCAGAATTCACTGAATAAAGAGTGTAACCAGAGAAAAAATCCTTAATTTTTCACAAAATGTGAAAAAAATAAGAAAAAATTACATATTTATTACATAATATTTGAAAAATGTGCTTAAATTTAAGTAGATAAATTAATTTTCAGGAGATGATTATTATGAAAAAATTAAAAACTTTACTTATGAGTATTGCTGGATTATCAGCTATTGTGGCGCCAGCCGTGGCAGTGTCATGTAAAGATACTAAAAAACCAGAACAACCTGGTAGCCCTAACACAGGTTCACCTGTACATGCTGACGCAGAAATTGCTGAATTAGATAAAATTGGTGAAAGATTAGTGGCTAAAGGAGCTGAATTATTCACATTCTTACCAGAAAAAAGACAAGATATTATTAAAAAATTAACAACAGGTGAAGAAAGAAAAAGACAATTATTCTTCTCTAACTATGATGGTCAATTAGCAACAGGTGTTGGTAGAGATTACAATGTTACACAACCTTCAACAGAAATTAAGGCTATTAATGCTGAAAAAGGAATTCAATACATTAAAAGTGGTTACATGATTGCTAATGATGTAAAACCTGAATACGTAAACAAACAAGGTGTTCAAGGGGCAAGCGGATGACTTAACACAGTTTACAATGAATCACAAGGCACAGTTACAATTAAATTCAAAGTTGTTAAATTTGTTAATGATGCAACACCGGTTAAGACTTCTTCAAAAGCATTCGAAGTTACATTAAATCTTCCAGCTCAATAATTTTTACATATATTTTATACAACACTAAATCAATTATATTAGTGTTGTTTTTTATGCTTTTGCAAAAAGAAAAACACTCATTTCCTGTTCTTAATAGAACTAAAAACAAGTGTTTACTTAATTGTGATAAAAAGGAAAATCTATTCACTAAGTAATTTTTCTTCATCACTAATAATTGATAATGCTTCTTGCAATATTTGTTTTTCATCTTTATCATTTGTGTCTATGACATAGTACTTAAGGTTATATTTTGAAGCTATCTCTTTAAAGATTTTTAAATAGTTAGAATGTAAATTTTTAAAATATTCGTAATTAGAATCAAAATTCTTCACTTCTGATTCTCTATTTCTTGCAAACAATCTTTTCTTAAATGTTTCAAAATCTACATCCAAGAAAATTGCAAAATGTGGCATTTCATCTTCAGTTACTAACTTTTCAAACATAGCATCATAAGCCTGTAAATATTTTTCACTTTTTGCCGATAATATCAACTTAGCAAAAATATAATGTTCTAATGCAAATCTATCAACAAAAATGTGATCTCTTTTAATATTTGAATTTGATTGATTGTATTCATCTAATAATTTTGCAAACTTATCTGAATGATTTTCGGCTATATAAGATTGAAAACTAATTGTTAAATTTGATTTATTTTCATACAATCAATTTAAGAAAGTGTTGAAAACATCATCAGATTCTTCAAACTCTCTTAATATTTTTGAAGTAGGAAACTCTTTTTGTAAGTTTTTAACTAACGAACTTTTTCCTGCAGCAATCATTCCACTTATACCTATAACCATAAATACCTCACTTTAATAAATTTGGATAAAAAATCAACTCGATTAATTTAATGAGTTGAATTTACTTAAAATTATTATTACTATTTAACTAAATCTACATCATATAATGTATTAACTAATTTACACATTTTGTTAAGGGTTTTAAACTCTTGTTTAAACTCTTCTAACTGCATAAACTTTTCATAATCTAATCTTGTAGATCATCTTTCTAAAACAATTACTACTCCCTCAGGATCGACAGAATATTCGAATGATAAGTTTTCTTCTTTCATTCTTGTTTTTTTAGTTAATATAAATAAATAATCAATAAATCCTTTTAACTTTTCTGGATTTATTACATATCTTGATGCTTTGGCAAAAATCAAAATCGCCTCCTTAATAAGATCAAGTTATTTTTTTAAACGAGCAAAGAGCATATACTCATTCCCTTGATTAATATTATCAAATTTTTGATAATCTTCTATTAAATCAATAGAAAAACTATCAAAACCTAATGCGGTTGCTACTTCTTTTGTTTTATCTTTTAATACAACTGATAAATAAGTTGAAACTGCATAAATACCATTTAGAAGTCTTGCTAAAATTTGTTCTAATCTTGGTAAATCTTCTTTTAATTTTCAAGGTTCTGTTAAATCAACATATTTATTTAGGTCGCTTGATAAATTAATAGCAACTTTTAATGCTTTGTCAATTTCTAAATTGTCAAAGTGTTTTTTGTACTCGAAGATAGAATTTCTAATTTTTAAGTCTATGTCCAAGTCATTTTCATCTTTTGATGACTTGTATTTTAAAGGACCTGAAAAACTATTTGATTTCATTTTTAAAGTTCTTGAAACTAAGTTTCCATAATTATTAATTAATTCAGAGTTAATCACATCAATAAATCTATCTTCATCTCAAACACCATCTTCTCCTAATGTGATTTGTGATGTTAAATAGTATTTAATCATTTCTTTATCGTATTTAGCTAATAAATCATATGGATCAACTACATTATTTTTTGATTTTGACATTTTTCCTGTCGGTGTAACTAATCAACCGTGCGCTTGAATTCTTGTAGGTTGTTTTAAGTTAAGTGCTTTAAGGAAAATAGGTCAATAAATCATATGGAATCTTGCTATTTCCTTACCAATTAAGTGAACAACTTCTGAGTCTTTGCTTGCTCAAAATTTCATAAACTCATCTGGTTGTTGCTTGTTTTTTACATCATACCCTAAAGCAGTTATATAGTTGCATAATGCATCTAATCAAACATAAAGTGTATGTGTTTGGTCTTCATCGATTTTGATACCTCATTCAATGTTAGTTCTTGTAACTGATAAATCTTCTAGCCCTTTAAGTAAGAAATTATTTTTCATCTCATTGATGATTTTGTTAGGTGCTAAAAATTCTTGATTACCATCAATATACTCAACTAATCATTTTGCAAACTCATTCATTTTGAAGAAATATGAATCTTCTGAAACTAAAATTAGCTTGTGACCACTTGTCGGATGATAATATCCATCTTCTTTTTTAACTGCTTGTGTTTCTGTTAAAAACTCTTCATCTGAAACTGAGTATAAACCATTGTATTGCCCTTTATAAATAAAACCTTTTTCTAAGAAATAAGAGAAAATGTGTTTTACTGAATCTTTATGGAATTGTGATGATGTCCTTGAAAAGAAATCATATTCTATTCCAAAATCAACTCACATTTGTTTATATTTACCAACTAAATTATCAACAAATTCTTGTGGATTTACATTTTGCTCAGCAGCTTTTTGTTGAATTTTTAAACCGTGTTCATCACTACCTGTAAGCATTTTAACTTCATAACCAAGTAGTTTTTTATAGTTAGCTAAAACTCAAGCAACTGTAGTTGTATATAAGTGTCCGATGTGTAAATTTCCACTTGCATAATAAATAGGTGTTGTTATATAACTTGTTTTTTTATTCATCTTCTCCTCCACTTTTATAGGTCTATAAAGTTTTTTAATTTCAGGTAAATAATCGTGATTATTTTTATCGCTATTATCATGAAGATATAAGTTAGGTAAGAAATGAACACCTCAACCTGTCTGATATCTTGCTTCAAGTAAAATAAATTTGGGTTTATCGTCTATTCTAGGATAAATAAGTTGAACTCTTTTTGGCTCAAATTTATATTTTCTTAATAATTCAAAAGCATCAACCATTCTTTCAACGGGTAATACTAGTGATAAAAATCCTTTTTGTTCTATTATTTTAGAACAACCTAAAATTAATTGTTCTAAATTTAAATGAATTTCGTGTGTTGCAATTAGTTTTTCTTGCGAAATGTTATTTTTAACTTTTGTTTTATCATAAGGATAAAAAGGTGGATTACAGAAAATAATTTGATATTTCTTTTGTGCATTCTTTGTGTGCTGTTTGTAAAAATCATTAAAGTCTTGGTTAATAATATGAATTTGATTTTCCATATTATTAAGCTTCACATTTTCTTTTGCTAACTCTGCTGCTTTTTTTTGAATTTCAATCGCATCAATTTTTAATTTGTCATATCTAGAAGCAACAAAAATTGATAAAGCACCATTATTAGCACCGATTTCAAGTGCTCTAGTGGTTTTTTTATTTAAATAAATAAAATTACCAAGCATAATGGTATCAACTGAATAATTAAACATATCTTTATCTTGTTTAACTACTAATCCAGCATCAAAACCTAATGAATTTTCCTCTAAATTTCTATTTTTATTTTTCATTTTTATCCTTTAATAAATATTTTTAATTATATTAAATAAGTTATATAAAAGATAACTTTTCATTATAAAAGCGCATAGCTCTTTATTAGCTTTGCGCTATTGTTTTATTTTTGAAAATTTTTTCTTAATTTTGAAAAATTTTGCTTATTTTTAGAAGCTCTTTCAGCTTCTTCTTTTTGCTTTTTAGCTAATCAAGCTTCGTATAAATCAGCTAATACACAAGTAACTTTACCTTCGACTAAATCAACTTCTGTAACAATTACATCTACAAAATCACCAATTGTAAATTTTCTATCTTTAGAAATCAATTTAGTTAAGTTTTCATTAGCTTCATATTCTCCATCAATCAATGTTGACTTATGAACTAGACCACTAGCTTTAAAATCAAATTCAACAAAGAAACCAAAGTTAAGCACACTTAAAATTTGAGCTCTAAATGGTGAACCGATTTTATTTTTTAAGAATTCAGCAAACTTAAGATCATTAACATTTCTTTCAATTTGAACTGCTTTTTGTTCTGATTTAGTATTTAAAACACCAAATACAGGTAAGTTTAATCTGAACTCTTCAAGTTTTTCAGTTTGTTTATTAATAATAAAATCTCTAATTATTCTATGAATGATTAAATCTGGGTATCTTCTAATCGGACTTGTAAAATGGCAATAATATTCACTTGCTAATCCAAAGTGTCCAATGTTTACATCTGAATAAATTGCTTTTTGCATTGAACGCAAGAACATTAATTTAATAAAATCATCATCTCTTTCAGCTTTAACTTTATTAACAAAATCTGCAAATATTTTAGGGGTAATTGAGTTTGCTTTAAGTTTTGATGCGTCTATTGAAACTGCTGCTAAAGAGTTTTGTAGTAATTGAATTTTATCTTCATCCGGCGCTTCATGAACACGATATAAAACCGGTAACTTAGCGTCAAAAAGATATTTAGCAACTGTTTCATTTGCTCTAACCATAAAGTCTTCAATTAAAACTTCGCTAAATCCACGTTTATTAATCACGATTTGTTCAACTCTACCATATTGATCAAGTTTAATTTTAGGTTCATCAATATCAAAATCAACATATCCTTCTTTAATCTTGTAATCGTGAATAATTAAACTTAATTCTTTAGCTACATTAAGCATTTGTTTTAATTTAACTACATTTTCTTGGTTTGGATGATCCTCATTAATTTCGCCTGTATTGTAGTATTTGTCAACTTGTTTGTATGTTAATCTAAATTTACTTTCAATAATACCTTGTGAAATATCTGCTCTAACTGTATTTCCATTTTTATCAATTTCCATTTCGCAAGCTAAAACAAATCTTTTTACATTTGGATTAAGCGAACAAATTCCATTTGATAATTCAACAGGTAACATCGGAATAACTCTGTCAACTAAATAAATACTCGTCCCTCTGCTTAAGGCTTCTTGGTTAATGAATGAACCTTCTTTGACATAGTGAGAAACATCAGCTATATAAACTCCAAGGAAATAATTTCCATTATCTAACTTTTTAACTGTGATTGCATCATCGAAATCTTTTGTATCATCACCGTCGATTGTTACAATCATTTCGTTTGTAAAATCACGTCTATTTGTTTGGTCTTCATTATCAATTGTTTCAGGAATTAATTTAATTTCATCTTCAGTATTTTCAGGGAAAGCTGATGGAACTTTAATTTGTTCTAAGTATGATTTAACAAAAACCATTGGGTCAGCTTCGTTTGTAATAACTCTTTCAACACTTATTGTTATGAATTTATCTTCGTAAGCTAAAACTTTAGCTAAAACTAAGTCATTTAATTTGTTTGGAACACTTGAAGGAATTAATTTAAATTTAACACTTTTAAATCTAGCATCAATAGGCGCAAATGATTTAACACCATTTTTTTCTTTTATAAATCCAACAAAACTTTCATTGTTTCTTTGAATAATCTGTGTAACTACACCATCTTTTAATTCTTCATCACCTTTTTGAAGTTTATAAACATTAACCTTAACTTCATCACCACTAATAGCTCCATTAAAATTAAAAGTTTTTACATAAACACTTTTTTTAGTTCCTTCTTCTTCGTTGATGTCATAATCAACAAATCCAAAGTTACCTTTTGTAGCAACTTTTAAAATTCCTGCAACTGTTTCTTCCAGTTCTGGTGAATAATATTCATCATTATTATTTCTAAAAACTAAATATTCAGATTGCAAATCTGAAATAGCTTTAGTCAAGTCTTTGTTATTTCTCAATGAAACTTTAAAATGTTTTGCAATGTCTAAAAATGACCTTGACTTATATTTTCTAATGTAATTTAATATTTCTTGTTTTTGCATACTTTTATTTTTTCAGTACTATTCTTAAAACAACTGAAGCAATAATTAAAATTGCTCCTAAAACTATCATTGAGTATTTTAAGAATTTCTTAACTCCTCTTTCTTTTGAATTTTTAAATAACTCCAAGTCTCCTGAACCAACTAATGCTCCTGAAAAACCATTTGAATCAGGTGACATTAATAATGAAACGAAGACAATTAGAATTCCAACCATTACCAATATAACTGTTAAAAATGTTGACATTATTACTCCTAATATTTACTTATTTAATATAAGTTAGATTAATATTTTAAATAATACCACAATATCTGTTTTTTGTGCTTTACTGATATAACTATATGCTAGATAAAAATGATTTTTTAATAATAAAAATAATAAAGTTTAATAAAATTAAAATAATTATGAAAAAACTAGTTAAAAAATTCTTATTAACAATGCCAGTTGGAATATCTGCTGCATTACCAATTGTTGCGCTTTCTTGCAACAATCAACAAAAAGAGGATCAAAATTTAAAATCATTTAAAGGTGACTACTTAAAAACAGCGAATGTTTTATTTAACAATATTGTCAATACAGCACAAAAATGATTAAATATCATTGAAAATGATTCTGCAGCTAATGAAAGATTAAATAATTTCTTTAGTCAAAATGAAAATGCTAAAGACACGGTTATTTATGTTTTAAAATCAGATCCAGAATCATTTAAAAACAACATTATCGACTCAAACTTAAAACAAATTGAACAAATCATTAATGGCGAAATCCAAAATACTTATAAATACTTTAATGAAGTTTCAAGAATCACATGAGCTATAACTCCACAGTTTCTTAACGGTATTCTTTCTACATTTATTAGATTTATGCCTGAAAGTGAAGAAATTCAACAATCAATGAAATCTGACTTTACTAAGTTAGTTGGATACTTATTTTATTCAAATAGTAAAGCTGAAATCATTAAAAACTACATTCTAATGAACGAGAGTGAAAATAGAGCTAATAAAATTAAATCATTGACAAATGATGCTGCACTTAAAAATTCAGTTGATCAATATTTATTATCAAATCAAAATGTTATTGCTGAGTATAAAAAATTAAATGATGCGCAAAGCTATGCATATGATTCAATCACTTCATTATCTGAAGAAAAAATCAAAGAAATGTCTGATGAATATTTAAAATTCCAAAAACAATTTATGAGTTTTAGAGAGCAATTTAATGTTCCGTATCTTGAATTAACACAACCAGAAAGTTCGCTAAATAAACAATTTCACTCATTAATTGTTCCTAACTTTGCAAAAATGCCAAATATGAACGAAATTGGTAAACCTATTCTTGATGAAAATGGTAAGGAGACTTACAAAAACCAACCAACAACATATGATAGTTTATTAGAGAAATACAAAAAAAACGAAGAAATTAAAGCTCTTATTGAAAAAATCAAAGCTAAAAACTTAAAAGAAAAAGTAACAATTGAAAATCCAAGTGTATTAAATGATCTTACAAATGGAAAAATGTTACCTTTATCAATTTCATTCACAACTAACTGAAATCAATCTTTCAAATTTGGTTCTGTAATTTACTCAAAAAACAAGCAAACAAATTCATTTGATAAATTAAATCTTGAAGAAAAAATTACACAAGGTTCAAAATTAGTTTCATCAATGATTAATGACTGAAATGCAGATCATATTTTAAAATTATCACTACCTATTGAAATTATTAATTATTGAGGAGTTTTCAACCCTAATGAAGCTAACACAAAGATAAATAAACAATCAAGCGATGAAAATATTAGTGAATTAACAAAACTAACTGACTATATTTCATTGGGATTTAACTCAGTTCAACCAATTGAATATAAGATTAAAGAAGAAACTAAAGACAACAACAAATACAATTTATTGCAAATTGGAGTTGTTAGAAATTCATTATTAGGTGGAAGACATTACAAAGATTTATGAGACACATTCTTCTTAACTCCATCATATGAATACTTAATTGATAAAAATGCTGTTAGACTTTCTGAGCAAGGAATTAATCTTAATGCTTCATTTGACTTATATATAACATTGAGTGATGAAATTTATGAAAACCAAATCAAACCATTAATTATTGACCAAATGTCTGACGAAGAACTTGCGAAAGTATCTGAATTAAAAGCTAAAATTTCAGCACTTGAAGATAGAGAAATCACAATAACAGATGATGATAAGGAAATGATTTCAAAATTCGGTTATATGTATAGATTTAAAGATGTAACTGATGAAACATATCCGACTCAAGCTATTCCTGTTGATCAAATTCCATCTACACTACCTCAAAAATACTTAATTGATGCAATTGATAATTACATTAATGTGTCAACAAAAGGTTCAGAATACATTTCTTCTTTAGAAAGTGAAATCACAAATTACACATCTAGAATTGATACATACAAAAAAGAAGTAATTGCACCTGCTGAAGAAAAACTTGCTGCGTCACAAGATGAAGAAGAAAAGCAAAAATTAAGAGAACAAATCGAGCTTTTCAAAGCTGAAGTAGATAAATTAGAAGAACAAAAGGAAGAAGCAACAGCAAAATTAGATGCTGCTAAAGCAGAAAAAGAAAAATGAAATATTTTTGACACCAATAAAGTTGAATACTTCAAAAACAAATTAACTGAATTAACTGATCCAAAAATTGCTAACCCTAATAAAAATGCTGAGAGTGATCCTGAACAAATTTCAGATCCTGAAAACTCAATAAAATATAATAAAGAAGAGCTTGAAAAAGTTTACACAGCTTATGAAACAAGAAGAGCTCAAGAATTCAATAAATTAGTTATTGGATTCACATTTAAAGTAATTGATTAATTATGAAAACAAATTACATTTATAAAACTCTTTTAGAAAGAAATGCAAATTTTAATCTATTATCAAATGACGAATTTGAAAAATGTGTTCAAATAATTCTTTCCAGCTCACAATTAATTAACACATTTGACTGAATGGAACAAACTAATGGTGAACCAACATTAGTTTCAATGTTTGATAACATTTATCTTGTAGATTTATCAACTCAGTCACCTGATAGAAGATCACTGTGCTATGATAGAACTGCGCTAATTAACAGAAAGAAGTTTGTACCTGAAAATGATGCTTTAAGTCTTGCACATAGTTATTTTAGTGAACTTCTAACTGAGCAAGACTATAGATTTTTAAATACAATCAAACCACTAGATACTAAGACATCTTCGTGAATTCACACACCTAAAGAAATTTGAGATAAAGGTGGCGCGATATTTTGCGACAATAGATATGGTGTAGTATTTGTCTACCATAATAGTGCTGATTCGTATTATTCTTCTAGAGGTTTTAGAGTTAAAGTTAAAATCATTTAACCATGCACATAGATACAAAAAGTAAGATATTTATTTGATATCTTGCTTTTTATTTTTAATTAGTTACTAAAAAAGATAAAGAAAAAGCTACCTACAAGGTAGCTAGTTAATGATTTATTAGAATTTATCTTGTGGTAAGTAAATTGAACCATCAATGCTTTTAATATCTGAAATAGAGATAAATGCATCTTTGTCAACTTTACGAACATCTTTAATAATACGTAACACATGTCTGAATAATGCAACTGATGTAATAACATCAATATCTTTTCCTTCGTATCCACCTGTAGCTCTGAAAATTGTCATACCTGTAACAATTTTCTTGTCGCTTGTGATAATCTCTTTAACTTTAGCAGCATTCTTTGTAAAGATTTGAACTCTAACAAGTTTAAATTTAGGGAATAATTTATCTAATACACCGATATAAACAACATTTACTAAGAATGTAGCGATGAAGTTAGGTGAGAAGTAAAGTTCAGCGTGTCATACTTTTGCTTTCAATGCTTCTGCTTGTCTTGTGAATTCAGTTACTTGTGAATCCGTTAATCCCATAATAGATTTATTTTGAACAACTAATGAAGGGTCAACTTTTGATAAAAGAATTGAACCTGGTAAT
This sequence comes from Mycoplasma sp. 4079, assembly GCF_047785185.1. Lineage (NCBI taxonomy): Bacteria > Bacillati > Mycoplasmatota > Mollicutes > Mycoplasmatales > Mycoplasmataceae > Mycoplasma > Mycoplasma sp. 4079. The sequence goes on from NZ_JBLNNG010000013.1 coordinate 19,862, forward strand.
CAAGACCCAACTAAAACAGCGACAATCATAATTGCTATGTTCATATATCCACTAATTGAACCGAATGATTTTTGTTTTGCGTTTGCGTATCATTCTCCGATAACACCTGTAACACCAGCTGTTCCTCCAATGATTTGGATAATAGCAAATACGTAAGCTAATAATACTCCATAAACAATTGCATAAAGCATTAATGCTAACACACTACCTGATGAGTATGAGTCTCATAATAATGGAACTAATCCTGAAAGTGATTGGTAAGCTTCAGGTAAAGCGGCTTTAACAGCTTTGTTTGAGAAGTCCCCAATAATATATGTTGAACCAGCACCTGGGATCATTCCGATTCCGAATGAAACTAATGATGAAACAACTAAGAATAAAATTGTTAAGTTTGTAAATAATTTTCCAACTTTCTTATAACCGAAAATGAAAATAGGAATACTTAAAATAACATAAGCAACTCAGAAGACGAATTGGTCAATTAAGTTAAGCACTGTTCCATCAACTTGTCCGGCTATAGAAACTACTAAAATCTTCGCTCCAGCTTGTCCAAAAGCAGCTAAACCAAAGTTGTAAATACCAACATTTTTAACAAAGAATACACCAATGACACCGAAGATAACTGCTGTAATGTTTGTTATTAAAATAATTTTTCAAAGCGGCATTTGTTGGTAGAAGTAATTTAATTTAAGACCAAAGTTAGACATTCTTGTTCTTTTGTATAAAGTGTTCTCTTTTTTAATGTGCACTTTTTCTAAGTTTTCAACTGTGTCTTGTCATTCAGAAGAATTTTGGTCTTTATGACTATTTGACTTTTTAAAAAGCATTTTGCTCCTTTCTTTAAAATTAAAAAATATGTTACCTATCAACAAGATAACTAAATTACTATTCTTATTCTATCACTTTTGCAAATAAAGCGAAATTTTAAAAATATTAAATAAAAAACCACATATTTTAATATGTGGAGATTGGTCGCTTAAACGAAATGGTAGACCGTACAGGGTTCGAACCTGCGACCCACTGGTTAAGAGCCAGTTGCTCTACCGACTGAGCTAACGATCCACTAATATTATAAAACTTTTAGAGTAATTTGATAGCTTCTAAATTCAATAATCTAATAAATTAAAATTAACTTTTACAGTAGTGCTCTAGGTTTAAAAGTTGAATTCGATTTCTCTAAATTAAAAATAAATAAAAAATTCCATACATTAATTTGTGTATGGAATAAATTTATATTAAGCGTTAGCTTTTTCTTCTCTTCATCTAGCTACTTCAGCAGCACAATCATCAATAACTTGTTCAACTAAATCAAGTGAGTCAATAATAGCACCTGAGGCTCTTTCATGTCCTCCACCACCTCATTTAACGGCAACATTTCTAACAATTGGTCCATTTGATCTAAATTCAACTCTAACTTTTCCGTTTTCTTCTTCTGTGAATTGAACTCACATTGGGAATCCATCGATGTTAGCAATTGAATTTACTCTAATTGATTGTTGTGGTGTTTTACTAAATTCATTTGTTGTTTTTAAATCATTTTGAATGTAAGCTACACCATCTCTTGTTTTTAATGTTGTCATTAATCAAGCACTGTATTTTAAGTCATCTAATGTAACTTTAGCTAAATTTGAGTGGATAAAGTCTTGTTGTAATCCTGCTTCATATAATTTAGCAGCTAAATTTAATGTTCTAGCTGTAGTGTTATTGAATAAGAATCTTCCTGAGTCTGTGTTGATTCCTAAATATAAGAAGTTAGCAGCTTTTTGTGTGATTTTTCAGTTGTTTACAACCGCGATTTCTGTAATCATTTCATCAGCTGCAATATATGATGAATCAACTCATCTAATGCAATTTTCACCTAAATCATCATCATTTGGGTGGTGATCGATTCTAATAACTTGAGCAAATAAGTCTTTGTCTAAAACTTCTCTATATTCAATTCTTTCTTTGAAGTTTGCATCAACAACAACTCCTAAAGCAGTTTTTAAAAATTCATCTGATGGAATTTCATCCATTTTGATATTTAAGAATGAGAATGAACCTTTTGAATCACCTATTGCATAAACTTTTTTATTTGGGAAGTTTGTTTCAAGTAATTCTTTTAATCCAAATTGTGAACCTAAACAGTCTCCATCTGGACGAATGTGGTGAAAAATAACAATGTTATCGTATTTTTCTAATTGTTCAGTAACTAATTTTAAATTACCAATAACCATAATTATTTAGCCTCTCACTCAACGATAGCTTGGTTTAAGTCAGCTAAAACGTCTTTAACTTGGTCTCAAGATTGAAGAGTAATTCCGGCAGCGTTATCGTGCCCTCCACCACCATATTTGTTAGCAACTAAGTTAACTAATGGTCCATTTGAACGTAATCTTCCTCTAACTGTTCCATCTTCAAGTTGAATGAATAATGCTCAACAAGAGTTGTCTTCAATATTAGCTAATTCATTTACGTATTGAGCAGCTTCGAATGAATCCATATCATATTTCTTTAATGTTTCTGTATCAATTTCGTAGTAAAGAACTCTTCCTTCTTTTTTGAATCCATTTAAAATGTGTCCAACAAATTTAAGTTGTTTGAATGTTCTTTTTGAAAGTTCTTTTAAGATGAATGATGGGTGGAATCCTGTTTCCATTAAGAACGCTACTAATTTATGTGTTCTAGCTGATGTGTCAGGGTATAAAAATCTTCCTGAGTCAGTGTTGATTCCTAAGTAAATGTGTGATGCAGCTTTCTGTGTAACTGTTCATCCTGCATCAAATGCGATTTGAGCAATCATTTCAGCAGCTGCAACATAGTGTTCATCGATTCAGTTGTAATCGTAATCGATGTCAGCTGAGTTAGGGTGGTGATCAATTCTTAATTTAGCTGTTGTCTTGTTTTCATATAATAAGTTTGCGCATTCAATTCTGTTTCCACTTGAAGCATCAACTACAATTCCTAATGAGTTTGTAAAATCGATTTTTTCAATGTCATCAAAGTGGTAACCCATAAAGTCAAATAAGTGTAAGTTATCCCCTACTGTGTAAACATTTTTGTTAGGGTAGTTTGTTCTAATTAATTCTGCAAGCCCAGCTTGTGAACCTAAACAGTCTCCATCTGGACGAATGTGGTGAAAAATAACAATATTGTCATATTTTTCAATAGCATCAATTGCTACTTTTGAATTTCCTATAACCATAATAATTTTCCTTTCTTAATAGTGATTTTTTAATTTAAATTAAATATTTCTAAATTATATAGCATTTAATTTTTATTAACATAACTTTCAAGATACTCTCATAGGTCTTAAAATCTTTATTTTCATTATTTAAATTGTTAGATTAAAAAAATAGATGCGATTTGATGTTGCATCCGAAATCTTAACATGTTTTTTCACTTAATTCACCGCATTTCCCATTTGCGGTTTTTTAGACTTTCAAACCAGGAAACTTGCGAAATAAATTAATGAAGGTATTAAACTTTCATTTTTTTGTGTAATAAAACAACCAAAAGGACTGTGAAAAAAGCAAATTAGTTAATCATCAATTCTATTATTAATAAGCAGTTTTATTTAGTCATATGTTTAGATTTTTGTTCAAAATTAAGCAAAAACCACTTGTTAATATTACTTTTTGATTTTTATGTCCATTTATTTAAGCTTTAAACTAGGACAAGTCTTATAGACAATTTATAAAAAACTCAAAGCATCTCAATATTGTTGAGGTGTTTTTCAATTT
>NZ_JBLNNG010000014.1:0-18240 GCF_047785185.1 Mycoplasma sp. 4079
TAAAATCCTTTCTCTTATTGTAAACAAAAAGCAGACAGTTTTTTTTATTTTCTGTCTACTTTTCTTGTCCTAGTTTACTTTGTACTTCTTTTTTTTTTTTTTTTGAATAAAATGAGTTTAGATAATCAAACAATAAAGGAAGTATAAATGAAAAAATTAAATAAGAAAATTCTTGTGAGTTTTGGAACTATTTTAAGTGTTTCAACTTTACCATTAGTTTCATTTTCTTGTGGTAACAGTGGCACCACATCTGGTGGCTCAGGAAAATCTGAAGACCCAAAACCATCACCTTCTGTTCCGGTTAACTATACTTTTGCAATAGATTACAATTTTAATATTTCAAGAATTGCAGATTTAAAAACATCATCAAGTCAATTAAATTCTTATGAAACAAAACTAAGAGAATTTGAATCACAAGGTTCTGAAGTGAAAAAAATAAAATTTAATACACAATTTAATATTGGATCTTTTCATTTACCTCAAACACCATCAAGTGTAACTCTTACTAAAGATGAATATCGCGAATTAATTAAACCTATTTTAGATGACAATAATTTGCTTTTTTTAACCAATTGAGAATTACCATTGCCTATTCAAATTACTAATGAAGCTGAAGCTAAAGAATTTGAAAGTGAATTTCAAAAATTCTTCAATAATTTTTATGCAACAGAACAATGATTCAAACGTGATTTTAAAACTTTAACCGATGCTGCTAAAACATCGACATTTACAAATAAATTAACTTTAGAAAATGCTACAAAAGGAAATAAGTTAACAGAATATAATGCTGCAGTTGACAAAATTAAAGAATTTATTAGTCAAACAGCTAATGCACAATTAAGCGATGATTTGAAAATTATTGAAATTGACCCCGACTATAATATTAATTGAGCACTTAAATTAAAATTTCAAACCACAAGTGGTATTAAGACAAAAAACGTAAGACTTGATCTTAAAAAGGCAGATGCTTCATGATCTAGTGATGAAATAACAGAAAGAAATGCCAATAATCAATGATCTAAAAAAGCAAAAAATAAAATTAATGAAGTTTTAGCTTCTTCAGTAGTTTCTTCATTATTAAAAGCCTTAAAGATTCAATTTATTTTAAATTTCAACGAAAATGATATTGAATCATTAACAACTAAAATTGTAGATATGGTTATTGAATATACATTCAGCACAATTTCATCTAACTTTGTAATACCCCGTTTTGTTAAAAGCTATGTTACAAATAAATTAGTAAGTTTGATTAGTCCAATTATTAAAACTAAATTATTAAATTTCACGAATGACATAAAAGTGAAGTTAATAGAAATTGCCAGAAGACATAATAACTAATGTCAAAATAAGTCTGTAATTAAATTACAGATTTTTTATTTTGGCTTATTTAAATATTACATGTTGTACTTTAATTAAGTTTTTTGACCTGATTAAACATTTATGTAATACTTAAAACTGTGCCAAAATATTAAAAAAACCACCTAAGCGGAATGTCCCACATTTCCCACTTTGTAGTAAAAATTGTAAAATATCCGTTTTAGCGATATTGCTTTTTTAATTTTTAATCATTTCTAAAACTTTTCTGATTAGTTCATAATCATTTAAGCTTTTGTCTTTAATATCAAAAACTTTAACTATTTTTTGGTTAAATTTTTCTTCAACTTCTATAACATCATTAATCATCTGAATTAATCTATTTTCTGTAAATTTATCTTTACCAATCAATCCAGTTAAATCATTAATTTTGAAAACTAAAAATTTCATTAAAACTAAGCTTAAGAAACAAAGACATATATAACCAGTGATGTGTTTTCCAGTTGATAAATACATTGACATAAGATTTAAACGGCCTTTTAAGCTTATAAAGTTTTCTTCAACTTTTCATTGTTTAGCATATAAATCTACAACTTGATTTGGTCTTAAGTCTAGTCAATTTGTTTCATAAATATAGTAGCCGTCAAATTTTTCATCTTGTTCTATTTTTTCTGTATCTAGTTCGTAATAGCCTGATTCATTAACGGGTTTAAAGAATTTATATTTCTTGTTTACTGCCATATCTTCATAAGATACTTTTCCATTTTTGGCTTTTTTAAGGAAATTATTGATTAAAATTTGTCTATCTTCAACATCTTTTTTGCTCTCTTTATGCTGAAAGTAATAATTCTTTTTCTAATTTTTCCATTGCTTCTACCATTTCTGTAAAATGAAGAAATTTCTTGTGTTTTGTACATTAAACCAGTTTCAGAATGAACATAATCTTCTTGTTTTAAAACAAATTCTTTAAATTGTTTGCTTCCTTTTTTCATACGGAAAGAAATAATGAAGCTCAGCCCTTTATCAGCAACTATTGTGACATTTTGGATCTTGTAAAGTTTTTGTACTTCCAAAACAAAATGAATAAATGTGTTTGCATCAGCAGTGTTACCTGGGAAAACTTTGTAGTGAATCGGAATTCCATTCTTATCTGTTGCTAATGCAATTACTATTTGGTCTTCTTTAAATTTTCCATCTTTTGAATAACCTGGTTTTTTAAACCCTTCGCGGCTAAATGTTTCAAAATAAGTTGTTGTCGAGTCAAATCACATTATTTCAACATCTCTTTTATGTTCATTTAAAAGAACAGAATTTATATTCTGTAAAATCTGTTCTCTATTTTTCAGCAATGTAATCTAATGATCTATAAAATGCATTTTTTGAAGAAACACTTTCTTGCTCTTTTTTTAAACTATTAAAAGTTGTTCAAACACTTAATGGTTGTTTTAATCTTTGGTAGATTTATTGCATGACAACTTCATTTAAACTTACTGATTTTGTCTTATTACAATTTTTGAAAATATCAAAATAGTCAACTAATGAATTAACAAGTTCATATCCTTTAAACTTTTTGCTATATTCAACAAGATCATTTTTATTGTTTTTTAACTCTTTTTGAATAATTTTAATAATTTCATCTTTAGGCTTTGATAGCGATATGTCTTTAATAAGCATTTTGATTTTTTCAATTGAATTTTTTGATATTTTTCAAAATCATGTTCGTAACCGATGGCAAACCTTACTTCGTAACCTGTACCTTTAGGCTTTCTATAACCAACTTGTATATATTTACCTGATTTTTGATTTGAAACACATAATATTCATTTTCTTTTGTCTTCTTTTTTTATTTTTATAACTTTATTAACCATACTTAACCTAGTAAATTACTAATTTTTTTACATATTTATTTATAAATATGTAAGAGTAAAAAAAGCATAAAAAACCGCAAGCGGGAAATGCAGGAAAAAATAGATGCAATTTGATGTTGCATCCAAAATATTAAGATGTTTTTTCGCTTAATTCACTAATTAATTTAAGTTTAATAACTGCTGTTTGTGGATTTTTTGATGAAAGTTGTTTTGTAATCATTGATTCAATTATCACTCCCATATATGGATAGTCCACGAAAATCTTATCAACATAAACACCTAAACTATCGTAAATCGATTGGTAACCAATGTCGCTAATTCTAAAGTGTTTTGAAGCATACGTGTTAATTGAAATAAACGAATCGTGAGTCGAACAAATAATATTTGAAACATTATTTGTATTTGCAAAAGCAATAATTTCTTTAACTTCTTCTTTATTTTTCTTAGCACTGATTGGATATCTCACATAAGTTATACTATATTCTGAACAAGCTTCTTTGAATCCTGAAATTCTTTGGAATTTTTGATAATCAGATAACTTTTGGTCTTCTAAGAAAATAATTTTGTTTGAGTTTCTCGCTCTTGGGACTCTTCTAATAAATGATTTTGTAAGTTTGTAAAACGCTTCTCTATCATCTGGAACAACTCAAGAAACACCATCAACTTTGTGCCCATAGACTAAGACAGCAACGTCCTTAATAGTTTTAAGGAAATCAAATAATTCTAGATTTTCTTCACTAAGAAATACAACGATTGATTTTGGTTTTCATAATAAAAGATATTTTAAAGTTTCAATATATTCATCAGCTGTTGGTACAGTGTAAAATGTAACAACTCTTCTATTATTTTTTGATGCACCAGCAATAATTCCTGAAATAATGTTTTGAATATAACTTTGACCATAAAGAGGGCAGATAACAAAAATTGAGCTTACTTGAACTTTATTAATTCTACTTCTTGGATTAGGGACATAATCATATTCCTTTATAATTTCTTCAATTTTTCTTCTGTTATCTTTAGAAACATAACCATCATTATAGAAACGACTAATTGTAGCCACTGAAACACCTGTAAGTTTTGAAATCTTTTGATATGTTATCGGTTTTCTCGAAACTCTTTTACCAAGTCTACCAGGCATTTTCACTTCGATTGAGTCATCTAATATTTCTAACGCTTGCTCATGGTGGTTTTCTAAAATTCTAGGATCTAATTCTTCGCTAAACTGCCTTTTACTCTTTTTATATTTATCATTAATCATATAATTTAGATTTGATTTCATATTTAAATTATATGAAATTCTAAAATTAATTATTTTATATAAAAAAACAAAAATTTCAAAGACTTTTTTTGTGCTTTTAAAACTTTTACACCTAGAGAACTATGGTAAAAGTTTGAAAATAGCATTTTTCATTAAGTTTTTTCATTGAAAGAATATTGTTTTATAATTTTATAACTTTAATATTCAGCTAAAAAGGAGCTATTTTACTATGAGTAAAAAAATCAGAACACGTTATGCGCCAAGTCCAACAGGATACTTACACATCGGTGGAGCTAGAACAGCTTTATTTTGTTATTTATTTGCTAAACATTTTGATGGTGATTTTGTTTTCAGACTTGAGGACACGGATGTTAAACGTAATGTTCCAGGTGGTGAAGAATCACAATTAAATAACTTGGCTTGATTAGGAATTATTCCAGATGAATCTCCATTAAATCCAAATCCAAAATGTGGTAAATACAGACAAAGTCAAAAGTTAGATAGATACAATGAAGTTTTAAATGAACTTTTACAAAAAGGTCTTGCATATAAAGCTTACGACTCATCTGAAGAATTGGAAGCTCAAAAATTAGAATCAGATGCTAAAGGTATTCCAAGTTTTAGATACGACAGAAACTGATTAAAAATTTCTGACGAAGAAAAACAAAAAAGAGATGCTAATGGTGAATATTCATACCGTTTAGTGATGCCTAAAAATCACACTTTAGCTTGAGATGATATTGTTAGAGGTGAAATTTCATTCAACTCTGATGAAATAGCTGATTGAGTTATTTTTAAATCAGATGGGTATCCAACTTACAACTTTGCAGTAGTAGTTGATGACCACGATATGCAAATTTCACACATCTTACGTGGAGAAGAGCACATCGGAAATACACCTAAACAACTTGTTTTATATGAATACTTAAATTGAGAAAAACCACAATTTGGACATATGACAATTATTACAAATATGGAAGGTAAAAAACTTTCAAAACGTGATCTTGAAACAAAACAATTTATTGAAGATTACAAAAATGAAGGATATATGCCTGAAGGTATTTTCAACTTCTTATCATTATTAGGATGAACAGCTGCTGATGCATCTGAATTAATGAGCAAAGAAGAAATCATTGCTAAATTTGATCCACAAAGATTATCTAAGTCACCTTCAAAATTTGATGTTTCAAAAATGGATTGATTCTCAAAACAATACTTAAAAAATACAGACAATCAAAAATTAATTGACTTAATGAATTTAGGAAACTCAAATTTAGATTCAGAATGATTAAATATTTTTGTTGACACATTTAAAGCTAGCTCTGTAACAGTTTCAGAATTAAAAACTCACTTAAATTCATATTTAAATCCTGAATACTCAAAAATTGAATTCAATGAAACTGAATTAAATACAGTTAAAGAATTTACAAATAACTTCAAAAAACTTGCAGCTGATGACTTTACAATAGCAAATATCCAAGAAGCAATTAATTTAACCTCTTCAAATTTAAATGTTAAAGGTAAAAACTTATTTATGCCAATTCGTCTTGCTGCAACAGGAATTGCTCACGGACCTGAATTAGCAAAAGCCATTTGATTATTTGGAAAAGAATTAATTTCAGAAAGACTTAAAGAATATGAAAATTAATTTCAAATCAATTATTAAGGTTCCTACAAATGACGAACCTCAGGTTATTGAATTTTTATCACAACTTGATTTATATAACAAAACTGAAGATGGTGTTATTGAACTTAAATTCAATGAACCTAAATACAATGAAACAAATAGAATTGACATTTCAGAAAATGAAGTTAATATTTATACAAACTTAACAACTGTATGTGTGAAGAAAAATGAAGAGGGTAATGCAAGCATTTCAGTAGTTGACCCTTCAACACAGAAAAAATTTGAAATTAATTTAAAAACTGTATGTAAAAACTTCTTCACATCAATTAATGAATTTAACTTTCAATATGACTTATTCACATACGAAAATGATGAAGTTTTAACATCAATTAATATGACATTAGAACTTTATGAATAATACAAAAAATACTTTTATGCCTTATGCACTATCATAAAAATCACTACATATAACAAATACTATTAAAATAATATGGTATTATTTATATACAACGTTAATTATATTTAGAGGTAAGAGAAAGGAGTTGCGAAAGCAGCTCTTTCTATTTACATTTTTATAGGAGTAAAATGTTTGATGAAAAGATTTTAAAAGAGCAATTTTCTAAAGTTTTATCAGCAAAAATGGAACACGATCCTCTTTTAGGAAAAACACTAGAAGTAGTGGTTGATTATAGAAGTTTGGATGAAGTTAACAAACTTGGAAAAGAAATTTCTGCATTTTTAGAGACACAAAAATGATTTACTGATGATATAAATTTAGCAGTATTATCAAAAGGAACAGACCTTAAAATTTCAATGGAAATGTTAGATCAATACATTGATAAATATATTGAAGTCAAAACTCAAAAAAGTTTTGAAGGACAAAATAATTTTGTAATTAAATTAACTGAAGTTCAACCAGATCACATAGTGGGTAAATGAAATAAAAAAGGCCAAATTAGAACAATTAAATTAGATCTTTCTAATATAAACGAAATTGAGGAATATATTAAGTTTTAACAAAAATAAAGGAGTAAATTATGGCAAAAGCTAAAAATAAAACACAAGTTGATGTTGAAAGTCAACAACTATTTAAATATATTGAACTTCAAGCAGAAGGTCTAAACTCTCCATTTGAAGAAGTTTTAGAATTATTTAGATCAGAAACTCAAAAAGCAATTACTAAACAAGTTGATCCTAATGCTGAAATTCAATTTGAAGTAGACTTTGATAATAAAGCTGTAAATATGTTCAACTTAAACGGTGAAGTTATTGAAGATGAAGAAATTTCAGAAGATGATGAACCTCAAGTTTTAAGTGAAGATGATGCATTAGCTAAAATCTACACAATTCAACTTTCAGAAGCTAGAAAAAACGATTCAAATGTTCAAGTTGATGATGTAGTTAGAATTCAATTTAAATTTGCTGGATTATCAGACAAATTAAGAAGAGCAATCACAAGTGGTGTTAAACAATCTTTAAACTTAACAAACAAATCAAAAGTTGTTGAAAAATATTCAAAAATGATTGGACAAAAAGTTCCTGCAGTTGTTTTAAAACACTTATCTAACAACTCATACAATGTTATGTTAGAAGATAAACAAACAGCTTTCTTACCTGGGGCTAAAAAGCCTAAGAACTTAAAATTAAACTTAGGTCAAAAAATTATGGTTTATGTTGATTCAATTAATCCTGAATCAAGATTAAGCATTGTTACAGTTTCATTAAACTCAACAGAAGAATTAGTTGAAATCTTAAGAAACGAAATTCCAGAAATCAAATCAGGTGAAATTGTTATTAAAGACATTCAAAGAGTACCTGGAGAAAGATCTAAAGTTTCATTTGCACTTAAAGATCAAGATAGTGATCAAATTAATTTAGTCGGTTCAATTACCGGACAATTTGCTTCAAGAATTCAATCAGTTGTTACTGAATTAGATGGTGAAAAAATTGACGTTATTGTTTACTCACCAGACACACTTGAATATGTTAAAAATGCTATTGCTCCTGGTAAAGCAGTTGATATTAAATGAGCTGATGAAGAAAGAAGAAAAGTTTATGCAATTGTTAAACCAAGCGATGCAACAGTTGTTATCGGAAAACAAGGAATTAACATTGAACTTGCTTCTAAATTAACAGGAACAAGAATTGAAGTATTAACAACTGAAGAAGCACTTGTAAAAGGAATTAAATTCAAAAATGATTATGTTCACGATGTGCACTACTTCAACACAACTCAACCAAAAGTAAATGCAAGTAAAAAACAATCAAAAACAAACTCAATGCTTAAAAACATTGATATGTACATTGATACAGACTCATTATTCGAAGACTTTAATAACAATATTTACACAGAATTAGAAACAGAAACAGTTGTGGAAGAACCAAAGCAAAAAGCAGAAGAAGCTAAAAAACCTGCAACTAGCGAAGTTAAAACTAAGAAAAATAAAACAGAAGAAATTAACAATATTTTTGAAGAAGAATCTTCAAACATCGAAAAACTTCTTAACTCATTAGATGAATACAGTTTCGTTGATGAAATCGACAAATACAATGACGAATTCACAGATGAAGTTGAAGATGAAACTCTTGATGAAGAAGCTGAAAACGCTAAAAAAGAAGAGAAAAACAGAAAAATGCTTAATGAATTTAAGAGAACTAAAAATCAACTTAAAGACTTTAAAGTGGATGATGACCTTACAAACTATGGATTATCAAACGTAAAACTTGATTTAGATGACTTAAATTCAGATGACTGAGATTAAAACAGTTTTTCGTAAGTGTATTGCGACAAATCAAGTTTTACCAGTTGATGAACTCACTAGATTCAGTTACGATAAAGAAAATAATTTATTAGTTTTAGACTTACATAAAAACAAAAAACATAGAGGAGCTTATTTTGTTGCAAGTTTAGAAAACTGACAAAAAATAAGAAAAACAAAAGCTTTAAATAGAACATATAAAACTAACATATCTGATGAACAATATGATTCATTAGAAAATGAACTTAAGGAGGTGTTATATGGCTAAAAAACAAAACAGAATTTCGAACGTAAATGAAATTAAAGAGCAATTGCAAACAACAAAAACTGAATTAAAAGATGGTGTATTTATTTTCACTGAAAAAATGTCAATTGCTGATTTTGCACAAAAAATCGGAGTACCTGCTACAGAAATTATCAAAAAATTCTTTATGCAAGGTAAAATGTACAACCTTAACACACTTTTAGATGAAGAGCAAATTGCTGAAATGGCAATTGAATATGGATATGACTTCAGAAAAGAAACAAACATTAATGGTTCAAACTTCCTTGATGAAGTTCAATTTAAAGATGATCCAAAAGATTTAGTTAAAAGATCTCCAATCATCACTGTTATGGGGCACGTTGACCACGGTAAAACTACGTTAATTGACAAAATTAGAAACTCAAACATCGTTTCAACAGAAAGCAGTGGAATTACACAACATACAGGTGCTTACCAAATTAGTCACAAAGGTCAAAAAATCACTTTCTTAGATACACCTGGACACCAAGCATTCACACAAATGCGTGCTAGAGGTGCTAAAGTTACTGATATTGTTGTTTTAGTTGTTGCAGCTGATGATGGGGTTATGCCTCAAACAAAAGAAGCTATTGAGCACGCTAAAGCAGCAAATGTTCCAATGATTGTTTTTGTTAACAAAATGGATAAACCTAACAAAGACCTTGACAGAATTAAAGGTGAATTAGCTGAAAACGATGTTCTTATTGAAGAATATGGTGGAGATGTTCAAATCGTTTATGGTTCAGCACTTAAAGGTGAAGGACTTACAGAATTATTTGATGCTATTATGTTATTAAGCGAAATTTTAGACTTAAAAGCAAACCCAAAAAGATATCCAATGGGAACAATTATCGAATCACGTGTTGATAAAGGAGTTGGAGTTGTTTCTACAATTATTGTTGAAACAGGAACGTTACACAAAGGAGACTTCTTAATCGCTGGTTCAAAATACGGAAGAGTTAGAATGATTACTGATTCTAATGGAAAGCAAATTGAAGCAGTCGAACCGGGAGCACCGGCAATTATTTCAGGTCTTAACTATGCACCTGATGCTGGGGATAAATTTGTTGGATTCAATGATGAAAAATTCGCTAAGAAATTAGCTCAAGAAAAGGCTACAGCCGATCGTATGGATTTACTTCACTCAAAAACTATTACAGATCAAAATATTGATGGTAAAAAAATTATCAACGTTATTATTAAATCAGACGTTTACGGTACTTCTCAAGCTATAAAAGATCAAATTGATGGTTTAGAAAATGAAGATGCTATTGTTAAAGTTATCTCAGCAGCAGTTGGAAACGTTAATGATACAGACTTACTTTTAGCTAAAGCGTCAAATGCAGTTATTTTCGTATTTAACTTGAGAGTTTCACAAAATATTAAACAAAATGCAGCTGCATCAAACGTTACTGTTATTTCTCACGATGTTATTTACAAAATTATCGAAGATGTTCAAGGTATGCTCGATGGAGAAAAAGCACCCATCTATGAAGAACAAAAAATTGGAGAAGGTCACATTATTCAAATTTTCTTCTACTCAAAAGTTGGAAACATCGCTGGTACAATGTTAGATGAAGGTGTTGTCAGATCTAACTGTAAAGTTAAAGTTTACCGTAAAGGAAAACTTATTCACGAAGGTGTTATTGACTCACTTAAACGTGAGAAAAATGACGTTAAAGAAGTTCTTAAAGGTAAAAACTTTGGAACACACATCAAAGGATTTAATGATATTGAAGCAGATGATGTCCTTGAATTCTACGAAGATGTAAGAGTTAACTAATAATTATTATGAAAAATCTTAGAAATTTAATTACTGATATTCCTAATTTCCCTAAACAAGGAATCGTATTCAAAGATATAGCACCACTATTAGCTAATCCTGATGCATTTACCTATGTCATAGACAAAATGGCACAATTATGCAAAGAAGCAGACATCATTGTAGCACCTGATGCAAGAGGTTTTATCTTCGGAACTCCTGTTGCTTATAAACTTAATAAACCATTTGTAATGGTTAGAAAGAAAGGTAAACTACCAGGTCCTACAATTTCTCAAAAGTATGACTTAGAATATGGTGATAACACTTTAGAAATTCAAGATAAAATTCTAAAGCCAGGTCAAAAGGCAATCATTATTGATGATGTTTTAGCAACTGGTGGAACGACAAAAGCTATTATTGATTTACTTCAATCTCAAGGTGTAAAAGTTATAGCTAATGTTGTTTTAATGGTCTTAGATGAACTTGATGGATACAAGAAAATCAGTAAACTAATTGATGTAAAATCAATTCTATAAATTGCAAAATAAAAATACTAGACTTACGAAATCTAGTATTTTTTTACATCACTATTTAGACTTGACTTCAAGGAATAATTCTGTTAATTGCTCTGAATCAACACTTGAAGGAGCTTGGGTCATAAGGTCTTCATTTTTTGAATTTTTAGGGAACGCAATAACATCTCTAATAGTTTTTTGGTTAGCTAAAATCATAATCAATCTATCGATTCCAAGACCAATACCACAGTGTGGTGGGACTCCATATTCAAAAGCTTTTAAGAAAAATCCGAATTTGTTTTGTTGCTCTTCTTTTGATAGATTGATCATTTCAAACATTTTAGTTTGAACTTCTTCATCATAAATTCTAGCTGAACCTGAACCTAATTCAAACCCGTTAAGAACTAAGTCATAACTTTTTGCTCTAATTTTTTCTTTAGGTAATTTATCTAAATCTTCTAATGGATTATCGAATTGAGTGAATGGATGGTGAGCTGCTGCTCATTTTCCTGTTTCTTCATCATGTTCGAACATAGGTCAGTCAATAATTCATTTGAAGTTATATTCATCTCTAGCTCATCCATATCAAGAATTAAGTTCAACTCTTAATGCTCCTAAAGCTTGTGAAGCATTTTCGAATTTATCAGCACAAATCAAGTATGTTCCTTCACCAAATTGTGAAATTAATTCTTGGACATCTGCCGGATTTAATTTTTGGGCAAAGTTTGTTTCGACTAATTGTTTATTTTCATTAACGACCAAGTAGAATAATGCTTTAACTTTGTTTTTCTTAGCTATTTCTTCAAGTTTCTTGTATTCTTTTTTGTTAATTTTCTCTACAAAATGAAGTAATCTAATTGAAGGAGCTGATGTTACGATGCTGAAATCACTATTTTTAGCAAATTCAGGAATATCAACAATTTTGTTTTCAAATCTAAAGTCAGGTTTGTCTGTTCCATAATCTCTAATGCAGTCATCAAATCTTACTCTATCAAAAGGAATTTTGATATCAACGTTCATAACTTTTTTCATAAAGTGTTTGAATAAACCTTCAATGTATGATTGGAAGCTAGGAACGTCCATAAAACTTACCTCGATATCTAATTGTGTGAATTCAGGCTGTCTATCTTTACGTGAGTCTTCATCTCTGAAGCATCTTGCTATTTGGTAGTATTTTTCAAATCCTGAAATCATTAATAATTGTTTGAATAATTGAGGACTTTGTGGAAGTGCATAAAATGCATTTTCTTTATTACGTGTAGGGACTAAAAAGTCTCTAGCGCCCTCTGGTGTTGCTTTAGATAAAATTGGTGTTTCGATTTCTGTGAATTCTTGAGATTGTAAGTATTCTCTAATTGCAAAAATTACATCATTACGTAATTTAATGTTATTTTGCATCACATTTCTACGTAAGTCTAAGAATTTATATTCAAGTCTTAATTCTTCCTTAACTTCAATGTCATCTCTAATTTGGAATGGCAATTGTTCTTTAGATGATGATAAAACTTTGTATTCATCAACTAAAATTTCAATATCTCCTGTAGGTAAGTCAGGATTTCTATCTTTTCTTTCACAAACTGTTCCGGTTACTTCTAAAACAGATTCTTTTGTGAATGAAATAGGTGTTTTAAATACTAATTGTGTAATTCCAAATTTGTCACGTAAGTCAACGAAGTTTAATTCACCAAATCTACGTTTGTTAGCTACTCACCCGTATAAAGTAACAACTTGCCCAACATTTTCTAATCTTAATTGATTATTTTTAATTGTTTTTTTCATATTATTTTCCTTCTTCTAATTCTTCAATAAGAAGTGTAACATCAACTAATTTAGAGTCACTGATTGTGATGTGTTCATCGCTATTTTCTAAAATAAAGTTAAGTGCAGAAATGATACCCTCTTCATTTTTTGAGAATGTAACTTTTTCTCCTGTAACCATATCTCTAATGATTAATAAGTTAGGATTAATCATTTTGTCATCATAAACTAAGAAGTCAGCAGTTCTCTTTGCTGCTTTTTCAAATAACTTTTTATTTTTAATTAAAGAATGTTCTGTGTAAACTGATAAACCAGCTGTTGCAATATAATTTTGTCCCATTATAGTACCAAAAGCAATATTATCTTCATCATTTGTCATTGCAATATAAACATCAGCGTGTCTTAATTCTGTATCTGGTTTTAAAATTTCCATCGCATTTTCTCTTATATCATCAACAACACGATCAATTCCCATTCCAAAACCAACACTTGAAATATTATCTCCACCTAATTGAGCTATTAAGTTTGAATATCTTCCACCACCAATTAATGTAAGCCCACTTGTTGAACCTTTACCTGTTGTTACAAATTCAAATACAGTTTCATCATAGTAATCAAGCCCTCTAACTAATTCATTAGAAACTTTGTATTCAATATTTGCTGCATCAAGTGCTGTAGTAACTTTTACAAAGTATTCTTTTGATTCATCTGATAAATAATCAGCAATTTTAAGCGCATTTTTAATAAAAGGTTTTTGCGAATCTTCTTTATCATCAAGAATTCTTAAAACTTTTTTGCTTTCTAATCTTTCTTGTGAAATTTCACTTAACTCAGATTTGTAAGGTAATAAGTAGTTATATAAAGCTTCTTCATATTGTTTTCTACTTAATTCATCACCAATTGTGTTGATTTTTAATTCTCAATCAACCATTAAGTTATCTAAAATGTGTGCAGCTAATAAAATAACTTCCACATCCTTTGTATAAGCTTTTTCACCTACAAATTCAACACCAGCTTGATAGAACTGTCTGTATCTACCTTTTTGAGGTTGTTCATATCTGAACATTGGTCCATAGTAAGCAAATTTACTAAATCCATCATTTAATCATTTTTGTTCAATAAGCGCTCTAACAAAAGGTGCAGTCCCCTCAGGTCTAAGCGCTATATCTCTGTCACCTTTGTCTTTAAATTCATACATTTCTTTTTTAACAATTTCTGAATCATCCACAGAACGTCTGAAAAGTGTGGCTTGTTCCATAATAGGCGTTTCCACTAAAACATAACCTGCTTTGGCAACTGTTTCAGTGAACATATCAGTTACAAAATCTTTTAATAAAAACTCTACTGGTGAATAGTCTTTTGTTCCTTTAATTTTTGTAATCATAGTAACTCCTTAATATATTTGGAAATTATACTTTTTTCTCTTGCAGCTTGTTTATTTGTTTAACAATTTTTAAAATTCTTTTTCTGATTTTGTTTTTAACTAAATTAGCTCATATAGTTTCTAAAAATGGATGAAATTTATACATATGAGATTGAAATTCAGTTTTAATTTCAATCTCTTTTTTAGCTTTCTTGTAAGAAACACTTGTAATAGTTGAAAATCTTTTACCTTTTGTTTTAACTTGAAAAATGTAATGTTGTTTTGTGTTATCTCAATCAAGTAATAGGAGCTTATCTATTTTTGATTTTTTAAGAAAGCCGGTTGGTTTATTGACTAAATAATCAAAAACATTTTTCATATCTTGAACAGTTTTGTTAATGTATGAATAAACATAGTAAGTTTTATTCATTGATTCAATCATCTTGTTGTATTTAAGTGTAAGTAAGTTATTGTTTTCTAAATACTCTTGCAACATCACACAGAAGTTAAATAGAAAACCATAATTTTCAAAACTTAAATGTTCATTAATATCATTTGAAAATGAATTTGAATTGTATGCAAATAAAATGTTGTTTGGGTCATCCATTTTATTTTCAAATTCATAAGGAATTTTAAAAGTATTAAGTAAGTTGATAATTAACTCTGAAGCATCTAGTGGAATAAAAATATTTGGTTTATCAGTTAACTTAGTTTCTTTTCATTTTAAATATTGATTTGAAATGAAAAGATAAGCGATTTGGTCATTATTTAATTCAACAAAGCTATTTTTAACTCTAGCAAATAACTTAATATCATTATGTTGATCCATAACAATAATTAAGTTAGCGTTGTAATTAGTTGATAGAGCTCATTTAACAATAGAAAAAGTTGAATTTTTATTTTTTAAATCTTTGTTAAGTGTTGGGTTCAATTTTGAAACCTTAACATTTAAATTTGATAAAAATCTATTAATAATGTAGTTTGATAAATTGTCGCTAATAAGTGTATAAACAACCAATTTGTTGTTTGAACTAAAATCAAATTCAGATTTAACTGATTTTAAGAAGTTTTCATAAGCTGAGTCAATAACTTTGTCTGAGTTTAAAACAATTGAATAATTTGAATCAGAAACAAATATGTGATCTTTAACTTCATAAAGCTCATTAATTAACTTATCTTGTTCTTCAAGTGAAATTAATTTATTTTTGTTGTAAATTTTTAAATAAAACTTATTATTAGTTTCTTTGTAATCTAAATAAACTGAATAATCTAAATCCATATTGTTTACAGTTGTATTAATAAAAAAATCATTTAGTTTATCAATATTAAAAGTATAAACGTGGTACTTTTTATCATTTAAAAATCTAATTAATAAATCTTGAAGTTTTGAATTAATATTAACTTTGTTTTTTAATGCAACTAAAACTTTTCTTCTTCTATTAAAAATTGACTTTCTAGGAAGTGATTTATCAAAAAGTGAAATCAAATTAAGCAATGTATAAGGGTTTAAATTGTTGTAACCAAGTTGATTTTGTGTATCAAATTCAATTCCATAAACAGTTGATTTTGCTCTTGTGTAAAATTCACCATTTGGAAACTGATTATCAACCTTTCTAACAAATTCATTAATGTCTGAGTTTATTAGTTCTTTTGATTTATAGAAATTAAATCAATGTGTGATTTTATTGTTAATTTGATTCATTTTCACCTTTCTTAAAATTTATTTTAATTTTATCAAATTAAAAAATTACTTTTCAAGCATTTAGAGTAAAATTAAAAACATAATTATTGATTAAAAAGGAGTTTATTTATGTCACTAAAAGCAGGTATTGTAGGTCTTCCGAACGTAGGTAAAAGTACATTATTTAGTGCGATTACTAAAAAGCAAGTTGAATCATCTAACTACGCTTTCACAACTATTGAACCTAACATTTCATCAGTTCCTTTAATTGATCCAAGATTACAAAAAATTGCAGACATTATCAAACCAGATAAAATTGTTTGAGCTACATTTGATTTTGTTGACATAGCCGGACTTGTTGAAGGTGCATCAAAAGGTGAAGGATTAGGAAATAAATTCTTATCAAACATTAGAGAAGTTGATGCAATTATTCACGTTGTTAGATGTTTTGAGGACAAAAACATCTTGCACGTAGCTAATTCAGTAAATCCTGTAAGAGACAAAGATGTTATTAACTATGAGTTAATGTTAGCTGACTTAGAAACAATTAACAACGTAATTAACAGAGTTACTAAAAAAGCTAAATCAGGTGATAAAGATGGTTTAATTGAGTTTAATGCTGCTAATAAAGTTAAAGATGCATTGCTTCAATCAATACCAGCTCGTGATGTTGAACTTGATGAAAATGAATTAAAAGCTGTTAAAGGTTATCATTTGCTCACATTAAAATCAATAATTTATGTAGCTAACTTAGGTACAGAACAATATGCAAATTACAAAGATGATAAACTTTATAATGAGCTTAAAAATTCATTAAAACCAAATGAAAAAATCATTCCAATTTCAGTTCAATTAGAATCTGAGTTAGTTGATTTATCAGATGAAGAAAAAAATGAAATGCTCTCAATGTATGGTGTAGAACGTAGTGGTCTAGATGTTTTAACAAGAGAATCATTTGATCTTCTTAATTTAGAAACATACTTTACAGCAGGTAAAATCGAAGCAAGAGCTTGAGTTTATCATAAAGGTTGAGCAGCTCCTAAATGTGCCGGAATTATTCATACAGACTTTGAGAAAAAATTCATTAAAGCAGATGTTATTGCATACGAAGATTACATCGAACACAATGGTGAATTAGGTGCTAAAAACGCTGGTAAAATGCGTTCTGAAGGTAAAAACTACATTATGAAAGATGGTGACGTTTGTCACTTTAAATTCGGGAAATAATAATAAAAAATCATCATTTTAGGTGATGATTATATGAGGGGGTTTAGTATAGTGGTAGTGCTGCAGTCTCCAAAACTGAAAGTAAGGGTTCGATTCCTTTAACCCCTGCCAATTTCAAATAAATTTTCTGGTGTTTTCGAGGTACCAGATTTTTTTATTTTTGATATTTATTTTAATAGAAAAATTTAAGAATATTTTTAGCTATTTTCACTTTATAAAATAGACATAAATTACAGAACATTAGGAAGAATAATGAACAAATTAAATCTAATTTCTGTAGTTAGGTCAAAACGTAAAGTCAGAGAAATCAAGATTACAAATGTTAAAGTTAAAGATTTTGTAAATAGAGATTACAATGGAATTGCAAATAATATTATTGCAACAGATGTTTCATATATAAAAGCACCAAATGATATAAATGAAAATCGCGTTTATCTTTCAGTTGCGATACATCATAAAAACAAACAAAATTTTGAATTGAAACTTATCAAGAAGAAATGATACAGATTTGGTTAGTTCACACATCAAGGATATCAATTTTAAAAAACCTTGAATTCTTCTTTCAGATCACGGATTTCAATATTCATCATCTAAATATCTTGATGTAGTCGCAAAAAACAATGGAACTGTATCTATGGGTAGAGTCGGAAATTCATTAAATAATAGGGAAGTTGAATATTTCTTTTCAAACATCAAATCTGAGTGTTTAAACTTTGTAAATTACAAAACAATTTGCTTTAATAAACTCAAAAACATTATCAAAGATTACATTGAATGATATAACAATGAAAGATTTCAATCTGTGTTAAATTGAAAAACACCTCA
>NZ_JBLNNG010000015.1:0-15781 GCF_047785185.1 Mycoplasma sp. 4079
TATATATATAATCATGAGTTAAAAAGTGTTAAGAAATAAAGTCTATCAATGTCTTTTTAGAATTTGATACTACACATATGATATCTTAACTATCATAATAGTAACCGTCCGAAGTTCTTGAGCTCCTTGTTTTGTCGTCAGCAAACAGGAGCACAAGACGAGGACAGTAAGTCTTTCAATAGTTCAATAGAATAAGTGTTGTTATTTATATTTTAAAAAGACATAAAACAACCAATAATCTTCTTACTATTATTTTAACAGAGAAAAACAAACTATATAGACACAATATTATGATTTTTAAAATATAAATATATACCTTATTACCTTATTTAATTTCTTCCTACAGTGGAAAAATTAAATAAGGTATATATAAGATATATACACTAATAACTAATATATAAAATATATTTATAATGAATATATTTTATATATTAGTATATATACATAATATGTATTTAAAAACTATTCTAACATATTTTTAAATACATATTATGTTATTGCATATATAGTATATTTATATACTATATATGCTTACGTTCTTTCTATCAATAGTCTTTGTGTAAGTTGATAGCATCAAAGCAATAAAAAAACAGCAATGTTAATCACTGTTTAAATCGCTCTTTTACTCTGACCCTTTGAATGCAATTTGACTTTTTGAAAATCTTTTAAGGAGTAAGAATCTCTTTTATTCTTATTTGTAATAACCTAACTCAACAATTGAGTTTGAAAAATATAATATATTAATGTTCAATTTCTTTAAATTTATAAAGGAATGATTAATGAAAAAAACTTATTCAGTTCCTAGCAGCATCTATAACTATAATAAATTTGTTTTGTATCAGCTTATTCTTCAAAATAAAAGAACTCCAAAAGTGAGTTTGCTTTAGCTTTTGTATTACATTTATCTCTACAAAGAAAGGTCACTTTATGGCTGATTGGAGTTCAGTGATATTTAAGAAACGAAAGAGATTTTTTGTATGCTTGTTTTGTGAATTTGTCTCTCCTTAAATACCATTTATATTATACCATATATTTTATTTATTTTATAAATAAAATATATATTTTGTTAAATAAAAAAATATTTTGAGAAAAATAAAAAATTGGTGCTATAATATTTACAGCAGTTAAACAAACCTCAAACCCTTGTTTAACATACATTGAAACCTACAACTATTCTTTTAGTTGTTTATGTGTTACATTCTTTAAGTATGTTTAAAAAAGGAAGTCAGAGATGCTTGTTTAATCTCTGACTTTATTTATTTACTTAACTGCTTCAAACTTTGAAAATAAAAAAAGAAAGGAAATCAACCTAAAACTCAAACCCTGTTGATTTCCTCAAGAATAGTATAGCATAAAAATCAACAGGGAAAAGTTTAAAGTTTGATTATTTGCACAATGGATTTAAAAGAATACTCAAAAATTTATGTTAATAATCTACATAACTCAAAAACAAGACAAACATATAAATATTTCTTTGATAACTTCTTTAAATGTTTCACAACACCAGAACCATCAAATGAAGAACTTAAAAAAGTAATAAAAGATTACAGAGATAGATTAAAACCTACCTCACAACAAACATTCTTCTCAATGCTTAAATCATTAATAACAAAATACAACCAACTAGAGCAAAAGTTTGTTTATGATGTTTCAATCATTCCAAATATCAAAACAGTTAAAGCAGCAACATATGTTCCAGATGTTGTTGAACTTTCTAAAATAAAGAAATATGCACTCAACTATGATAATTCGAAGGGTGTTGCTTCGTTTGTCTTATTTGCTATCGAAAATGGTGCTAGATTTAGTGAAATTTGCAATGTTTTAGCTAATAAAGACAACTTTGTATATATGGAAGAAATAGAAGTGTATTCATCATATACACAAGCTAACAAGAACAACAATTTTAGAGCTTACAACATCTCTAAAGAGTATTGACCTTTATATGAAGAATTCATTGATAATTCAAAATTCCCTAGAGATATGAATTATCAATTCACAAGGTTTATAACTGAACTAAAAAGAGACTTACCAGAGTTTGCTGATAAACCAATTACAATTCACACATTCAGAAAAGCATTTGTTACCAATCAATATAGAAACAATACAGACATTGTAAAAATTCAAAAATCAACAGGTCATAAAGACACAACAACATTAATAAATACATACATAATTCAAACACCTGAAGAGTTAGCAAAGATAGTTAAAGATGCTACTGACCCTGCAAGACTTAAACTTATTAATCAAGCTGAAATGATGAGAGAAATTGAACAACTTAGAGACTTTAAAGATATTGCTCTCATCAATGAAAAGAAACAGTTAGCACTGTTAGAAGCTGAAAGATTAGAAAACCAAAAATTAGCAAAAGAAAATGAAAAATTAAGAAAACAAATTGAATTGCTTGAAAGAGGAAACAATGAAAACAATTAATCATTCACAAATATTAAGAATAGCAGAAATCACTTCAAAGCTTTTAACTTCAAAGGAATTTATAACTTGTCCTATTAAAGAAATAAACGACTTTGTAAGAGAAGAAAACTATGTTTATGATAGTAAGTTCAAAAACTCTATTTCTGATGATTTTAACTCATATATTTGCAAGATAGAAGAAGATGGGACAGTCTTTCATTCATACCTTAAAGTTTTAAAGTTATGAACCAATAAAGTATGTTCTAACTTAACCGAATCAGAAGCTATTAAATTAGTTAAAAAAATAAAAGCATTCAAAGAATCTAAGGGGGATAAATAATGAAGAAAACAAAAATACCATCTGAACTTTTGTTATTCACAGAACCAAAAGAAAGAAAATGAGAAAAGATTAAAAGATACTTCAGAGAACTAAAAGATTTTAGAAAACAAAAACAAAGCTATGAGAATGTTATTTCATTAATTACCATACTAGCAAATAAAGAATCTTTGAAGTTAATGGTTCAAATGTCTTTTGCTGATAAACTGTTCTGAACATATAAGAAGTTTTCTGTGATTTCCTTTATTTCTAAATTAGAAGTATTTTGAAGTGTTGAAGAAGAATTTTTAGACTTCTTAAAGAGACAATTATATGATTATATTGATAGACAAAATCAAAACGATGCAAATAACTTTAATGATGTTTTTGAAGGTATTTATGAGATAGTTCACAGAACAACGACATATTATTTAAAAACACATTACTCAGACAAATATCAAAGGGATAAGTTTTTAAAATAATTATGATTAAAGAAAAAATCAAACTTCCAAACTTCGGAGAGCTTGGAATAGATATAAAAGAATATCTCTGAAAAAACCTTCCTTCATCATTTACTGAATTTGATTCGAAGTTTTCACAAACATTTAAAACTCATATGATAAAGTGAATGCATACAAAAGAAATCAACCTTGACTTATACCCACAATATAAACATATTTTAATGTATATGACTTTTATAAACTTCAGAAAAGAACTACAGCTTGCTAATTTACTTAATAAAGCAAACTTCAAAATCAAAGCAACTTCTTCTTTTGTTGATATGAAATACAAAGTTGATTTATACGGAACCAACCCAAATAATGAACTTATATTTATACAAGTTAAACCGCACGATAATCATAATAATGAATATGATTTGACTAACTTGTTAGAATATTCAAAAAAGCACTCTGCTACTCCTTACATCGCTTTCAAGCAGAACCAACAATGAAAGATTAAGAAACTCAATACAAACAAAAAAACAGCTTAAACTGCTGTTTTTTCTTTGTCCTTGGTCTTAATAATCTCTTTAAGTCTTTCGAGCTCTTCTTGCTCTAAAGGGACATTCTCTAGCACTGTAATAGCAGCATCTATTGAATGAACTTTCATTCACTTAAAGAAATCTCAAACCTTTTTGAAAAATTGTCTTATCTTGTCCATTTTAATTTTCTCCATCAATAATTTGTTTAACTATCTTTTTCACATCATTAGATACACCATTGTTTTCAACATATACCTTAAAAGCAGCATTATATCTATCTTGTGAAAGTTCAATGTTTCTTAATCTTTTGTTAATATCATCTATTTTCTTTGTTTGCTGTTCTATTAGATGAATCAATGCAGTCACTTCATCTCCTTGTTTTGTGTTTGTTATATTAATGTGATTAGCAGACTTATTTACATTGTTTGACTGCTTGTTTTGTTTGTATTTAGTTATTAATCAATAAACAACATACATCAAAGCAATAACAGCAACAGAACCACCTGCTCCTGCTATTGCTGTAATTACATTTTCACTCATTTTTTACCTTGAACTATTCTTAAAGCGTGCTACTAATATAGCATATTCGCTTGGAGATATGGGGTCTCTATGGTTAGATGCTCTATCTCATATTGTTAATTGTGTGTCTGTTGATTTTGTATATTTGATAACAACATTGATTGCAATTTTATCAACTGCTTCTCTATAAATGTATGGTGTTTTTTGTCCTGCTTTGAACTTAAGTTCATTATTCTCAACATAGAAGTAATCTCCTTGTGCACCAATAGCTGCATGTGATATTTGTAAGATTGGAAATTGCTTTCTATTTTGTGGTTCATCAGTTGATGAATAAGCAGAAAAACTCCCCTCAATATTCACTAAGTCTTTAACTCCTGCTATTAATGTTGAAGGTGTGTCGTTACTTCATTCAGTTTCATATTTAACTAATTTCTTATATATAGGGAAACCTTCTAGATATTCACCTGTGAATTGCTCCTGTTCAGTTGTGTTAATAGCTCAAGCTAGTGTTGTTCCCATTTCATCAACTGTTCCTGCTAAATCCATAATATCACTATTTCAAGGATGTGAATCTAACTCTTCCCTCATTCTTTGAACCATTTGAACAAAAGTTCTGTTAAATTCCTTGCTTGGATTTGTCTTTTTAAGCTCTTCAATGTTTTGAACTAGCTCTTTAAACTTTTCTTCAACTTGTTTAAGAAATCCGGGTTCTGGTTCTCCTTCAGCAGCATCATCACTTCCGAATAAGCTGTCGTACACTTCTTTAACTTTCAAATCAACGTTATCTTTTCAAAGCGTTAAAGTAGGGTATACTGAATTTCATTTCTCTTCATCTGCTGCTCTTACTTCATTGATGCTTTGAAGTGTGTTAGTGTATTGCTCTTCATAGTTTCTTTTGAATGTTGAAAAAGCTTCAATCTCTTGATTTAGAGCATTCTCTAACCTAGTTCTTTCAGCTTCTAGTTGCTCAATTTTGTTAATGTTATCTAAAATTTGATTTGCTTGTACTTTGTCCATTTGAATATTTTTTCTAATCTCTGTTCACTCCATTGATGAAGGTATTCTTTCAGCTGATAACTTAAGATTTCTAATATCTGTGTCTATTTGCTCTGTTTTTGTTTCAACTGTCTTTTTAAACCCTTTAATATCTTCATTTACCTTATCAAAATCAGTTGTTGAAATAAAACCTGATAGCTTGTCTAAACCTTTAACAATTTCAACCCCTAAACTGTCTCATTCCCCATCATAAAGCAATTTAGCAGCAATCGGGTTCAAATGTTGTTCAGCAAATACAAACTCTCTTTGTGTTCCTAATACTTGAGCAGAACCACCTAAAAGTGTAAGTCTTGAATTAACTTCAGGAATAGCATTATTTGTATATCTATTATTTACTTCGTGGAACATTGATTTTTTAAGTAATTGATATCTATCATCTCCAATAGCGTTTTTGAACTGTTCCACATTGTAATCAACTTTTTTAGCAACTAGTGATACAACACTGTTTATTAAAGCATTAACAGAGTTATAAACACTGTAAATTACTCTGTTATATATTTCTTCATCTGATAACTCACTCATTAAATTAGAGAGCTTTTTTGGTGTCTTGAAAGGGACTAGCATATTAAATTCAGAGTTTTTAAACTCTTCAAATGATAGACCCATATTTTTGATAAATAAAACTTCTTGTCTGTCCATCTTATTTTGTCCTTTTTATTCTCTTTGCTTGTTTTGTAAATGTTCGTGATTCATTACCGTAAATATAAGGTGTAAATTTAAGTACTTTTTTACCTTTAGCATTTGTGGTTTGATAAGCAAATAGTTGTGTCTTGTTTGTTCTGTGTTTTTTAACATATTTATCATATTGGTTTGTTTGGAATAATGTTTCATCTAAAGCATCAGCTGTAGCATAATGCTCTGCTAATCTGAATCTCTTAAGGAAATCTCTTTGAACTAACTTATCAACTTCAAACTCTGTTGATGTGTCTATTCTTATTCTTCCCATATCTCAACCCCAAGCTCAATTGTCCAAATAATATTGTCCTTTTGATGGAGCTTTTAAGAAGTTAAACATCTCTTCATAAGACATTGTGAATTGTAAGGGTCTTTTTCCTTTTGGAGAGTTCTTTGATTTAGTCGCATCTCTCTTAAAGTATAAGAAGAATGAAACATCATTGCTTTGGTCTCAATATCTTTCATCATAAAGTCTTATTCCACTAATTCACGAACTATTAAAATAGAATTGTCCTTTATTTGCTAATCTATTTGCTCTGATATATTTGTTTGCTGTTTTTGGACTAATCACCTTCTTCTTAATGATTTGGTTTTGTAATTGCTTTTTATAATAAGCAGCTTGTAATCTAACCATTTTGTCTTTAATATTCTTTTTGACTAATTGTTGTGCTTTTGTTGATAATTTAGTCACTAAACTAAAAGGGTTCTTTACAATTGAGAAAAACTCTTTTCCTGTTTGAATTGCTTTGCTTATTGTTTTAGCATTTACAAACTTTCTAATTGTGTTGCTTTTAATT
This sequence comes from Mycoplasma sp. 4079, assembly GCF_047785185.1. NCBI lineage: Bacteria > Bacillati > Mycoplasmatota > Mollicutes > Mycoplasmatales > Mycoplasmataceae > Mycoplasma > Mycoplasma sp. 4079. The sequence continues at coordinate 6,755 of NZ_JBLNNG010000015.1, forward strand.
AGTTTATATTTATCAACATACTTAAAAGCAGTCTTTGTAATTGTTTCAATCTTTTGTGTTAGTCCTTGCTTAATAAATGAAACAGCTTTTTTAGTTGCTTGAATACCTTTAGCAATACCTTTTCCAAATTTAGTTACTTTTTTAATATATGAAAGTCCTTTTGCTAAACCAAAGGTTGCTGTTTCAATAGCAGTTGATATAGCAACAGAAGCTCAATCAACTGCTCCATTATTTTCAACCAATGAAACAATTACATTCTTTACAAATCTTGCTCCTATCTTGATAAGTTGTAAAGGAATAGCACCAATTGGTAATACCACACTTAAAGCATCAATTGCTACCTCTAAAACAACGTCTATAAAAAAAGAAGAAACAGCTTTGAATATTTTGCTTCAAATTGTTTCTTCTTTCTTCTCCTTGTCTTCTCTGATAGCTCTTAAATAAGATAATCTCTCTTGTGTTGATTGATACTTAATTTGAGGTTCTTTGAAAACTAAAAGCATAACTGTCTAATCTCTTGTAGTTGGTTCAGTGATGAATTTGTCTTCATTTTGTTTAGATTTAGCGCTTGAAGCAATACCATAAACTAACCCAGTGTATAAAACACCTAAAGCATTAGCAATTTCAGCTCTTACAACAATATCAGCTGAAGCATTATCAATTGGTCCCATATACATTTTGATAGCATTTACTGCTCTTAAACCAACGAATGTTGGAGCAACCAACACATCTAATTGGTTAAGAAAAGGGTTAGAAACAACTTTGTAACCACCGATGTAACCAATTGAGTATTGACCACCATCGAATGTTTCTTTTGCTCTATCTCCGACAACTCCAGCATCTGCTAAATAGTCAAATGCTACAGGGTGAATTGATACCAAAATATCATCTGGTGCAATTTGGTCAATTCCTTGTTCTGGTGAATATGTTAATGTAAGTTTTGTTGCTAACTTAACAATTTCTTTTTTATATTCAGCAGGTGTTTTTGTTTCGTAATCAATAACTGAAACTTTGCTGTTTTCAATAGCTCTATTTTCTAAAAGGTTGAATGCTGTTCTTTCAGTTAATCTTACGAAGTCTTGAGACATCTTTGAAAGCTTAATTGAAGCAATATCAATTGGTAACAATTCTTTTTCTTGAGCTGTAAGTCCTTCATAAGCAACTAAAGGTTCATTTCAGCTTACTGAAACTTGTTTTCCTAATCTGAATTTATCAGGTGCTCCTGCTCCAATTCCATCAGTTCTGTTTTTAAATACAGTTGAAGGGTTCAACATAACAGAAATGCTTCTTTGTGAAACTTCTAAAACTGTGTTCCCTTGTGCGTATTTTGAGAAAAGTGATCTATCTTTGTAATAATCAACTAATTGTGTTGCTGTGATTTGTGAAAGTGTAATTGGTGAGTTTGAGTTTGATGCATCTACTAAACTCTTTTCACTTGTTAAAATTGATTTAATTTGTGTATTCATATTTATCTCCTTTAATCTATGATTATTCCATTACCTCAATACTTAGCTTTGAACTCTTGTTGTGGTTCTGTGCTTTGTGTTGGTTCTGGTGTTTCTTCTTTAACTTCTCAACCTAATTCAGAAGCTTGTTTTAATATTGAAGTTTTTAAATTAGTAAAATCTAAATTATTGAGCTCAATCTTTTCTTTGTTAACTTTTCCTTTAAAGTTCATTGTATCAATGGTATTATCAACAATTAACTTAATATTTTCTTTTGCTAATTTATTCTCTTCAATAAGTTTTGAATAGAGTTCTTTTGTTGTTTCAAATTCAGAGAGAGTTGATTTTAGAGCTTCAATCTCTTGTTCTTTATTTGATAACTTTGTTTTAATATAGTTCTCTAATTCTTCTTTTGTTTCAAAAATAGCATATGTATCTAAAGCATTAAGAATTTGAGTTCTTTTAGCATCTTCAGATAAACCTAATTTTTGAAAAGTTTCTTGGTCAGAAAGACCTAATTTTTGTGAAATCTTCTTGATAATTTCCATAATGTTCTGTCTTTATAAGGCTGCAGTTCCTTGTCCTTTCTTATCAAAAAATAATTTTGTTATATGGTTTGTTATTGATTGGAATTTCCATATCGTTAACCATAATTCAATCTAGTCATAATGCTCTAATTTCAATGCATCTAACAGTATCATTATTCTCTTTATGAATAACAATACTGTTATGGTCTTGAAAGTCATCATCAACTAGACCTACTGACTTAACAAACTCATCAGGTGAGTTAAAAATTGTATTGTTAAGCGTTTCATAGAATTGGTGTGGTTTAATTGCTTTTGGTTTGTTTGAGAAAACAAATTGTGCTAGACCAATTGTTGAATCTTTTGGTTTATTGGCTCAACCTGGAGTTAAACTTATTTCATTACCATTTTTATCAAATAATGGAAGTCCTTTATCAGGGTACTTATCTAATTCAGGAAGTACCACATCTGCTTCTTTTAATCATTTATTAATATAATCTTTCCTAATATTTCCAAGTGAAGAAATGTAAGCAACTGGACCGCGACCACTGTGTGCAGAAATAACTTCAGACCTTATTCATTTAGACGCTAACTTATAATCTATAAGTTCGTATTCATCGCTAATATGATAATGATATCTTGCTTGACTTTCGAATTCCTTAATTCCTTTTATAAGGTCTTTATATCAGTTATATCTTCCACCATAAATTAAATCTGTATTTACTGATATAAAACTGTTTTGATATCTTTCGAAGTCATAAAAATGATAAATTGACTCTCCCCCATATTGAGGGTGATTATTTATAAATTGTGAAATAACAGTTGGTGGAATATAGAATCTCTCTGAAGGATAATCATTTTTTTCACCAACGACAACATCCATCACTCTATAAGGAATAATTACTGACCTTGTGCTTGCTCCTATATTTTGGTCAATAGCAGCACTATATTCAACTAATTTCTTAAACCCGGATGGTTTTAAAAATAAGTAAAAAGGTCAGTTATAGTTATAAGACTTATCATTAAATTCAACAGGGGTTGATGAATAATCAATCTCTGTTAATGATTCACCTAAAATTGGAAGTTGAACATTTGAACCATTGAACATAAAAGTGTTGTTATTTAAAAATGTGTTTTTTGTTCTTGATATGATGTCTCCATTATTATCAACATCATATAAGTAAGAAAATCATTTATATTCTCCGTTGTTGTATCAAGAGATTAAAGGAGAATAAAGGAAGTTTTCATCATTCAGACCACCTTTTCATGCATATGTTGTTATAAGCATATTTGAGAAAGCTAGAATATAGTTTTTTAATATATTTGTCTTTTCAAACTCACCAGATACAAAATATTGATTTAACTTTGTTTTAATTTCATTATCTGTTCAATTCTTTAAGTCCGATATCTTCCCGTGTTTTTCTTCAAACTTCTTAATAGCTTCTTCATTAAGTCCTTTATAACCTGACTTCACTGTATTAGTTACACTTATTAATTCTTTTAAGAAAATCAAAAACTCATTTTGTGGTATTGTGTTTTTGTTTTTCAAATATTCATTTAATAGATAAAAATTGTTATTTGCTAAACTTCAGAAGTTCAATGAATATCTATTTTTAAACACGTTAAAAGGGTTGATTGTAAGCATATATGGAGCTTGAGACCTGTTGTCCATTTTAATCAATCTGTCTTTATCATTTAAGAAGTTAATAGAGTTGATTAAAGCTCCCTTATTCATCTTTAAGACAAAGTTATCAGTTGTTAAATCAACAGGGTTGTTTTTTCTAATAACGAAGTCAATATTATGAAGTTCTTTGTAATAATCTAATTGTGTAAGGGTTATATCAGCATATGCTTCTAATACATCGTTGAGTTGCATATTATCAATTTTGTTTTCGATAATATAGAACTCATTGAATTGAGTCACATAAGGACTATCAAATGTGAAAAGATAAAAGATGTTTTTAGATGGTTCAACTTCTAGATAGTTATATAAATCACTATCTCCTGTGATTGTGTAAGAGTTAAACAATTCATTGCTAACATTACCATCATCTAATAAGGTGTTTGATAGTTTTGTATGGTTTAACTTGATAACATCAAACTCTTCAGGTTCTGATAAATTAATAACATTGATACTATGTTTGATGAAGCTTAAAGGTTTATTTGATTCAATCTTATAAACAAAAAGCTTTGAAGTGTTATTGTTGAAGTTCATCACTTACCTCATTTGTTTTTGTTTGTCGAATGTCTTGGTTTCTATTTAATAGAACCCCATTTTGGTCAGTTGATAATATTTTTGCTTGTTGTTCTAAATATTTTGAAGAGCTAGTTGTTATAACATTGATATCTTGTAAATAATCCAATCCTAAAACTCTCAACACTAATCTAGCAAACTTCTCATAATATATCTCTCTTAAGTTCGCTTTACCTTCAATATAGTGATTATATGAACTGTTTAATTGTTGCGCTTCAACTGAATGAATGTTGTGAGTTCCTCCATCAGTTGAATCTTTTTTGAAGATTAAAGCTTGTTTGATTCAATACATAATGCTTTCAATTGATTGAATTGTTGAAAGTGCTGTACTTTGTGATTGCGCTATTTCGAAAGGTTTAACCATTTGGTCGCTATAAGGCGCTATTGAATGTGTTTGAATGATTCTATCTTTTCCTAATGAGAATAATGATTTAGACACACTGTTAGATTTAGAGTTTCCTAAATCTCAATTGATTAAAGGAATTGGAGCAGATAAGAAACTATCAAAATATAAAGCGCTCAACTTAATGTCCAACAGAGCAAAAAGTTCTTGGTCTATTAAGTCCATCTCTGCTTGTCCTGTTGAATTGTTTTTGAAGATAACAAAAGGAATAAAGTTATCTTTGAATATTTCCTGTTTGTATCTTTTACCTAATAAACTTGAAAGTGGTTGTCTCTTTCCATTCTTATCAATAATTGACTTTTCAACATAACCCTTATTGTTTAATAAATCATATGTTGTAAATGTGTTATATTCATCAACTCCATTTGATAACTTACCTGTGTTAATTTGTAAATAAACTAACTCATTATCATCATTGGTTTCATAATCGACAACTTGAGCTAAAACCACCTTTTTATTGTTTTGAATTCCTAAAGCTCAAATTCCTTTTGTGAATAAGAACTTTTCTAGTTGTTGAATAATTGAAAGAAAATCATTTCTCTTTAAGAAAGCATCAAACTCTTCTTTTCCATTAGCAAACTCAAAAGTTGGAAGTTCAGTTGCTAATTCTGAAACTTGAAGTAATGCTCCCTGCTTTTCAAAAAAGCTTCTTGAGTTGATTTTGAATTCATTATCAATCTCTGTTGGAATAATGGAGTTATTTATGACCATAGCTCCTTTTTTGAAAATTGCTTCATTATCTAACGCCATAATTCTCTCCTTGCTGTGCTAAATTTCAAAGCACTTTCTGCTTTTTGTATGTTAAGCTGTTAGACATTTCAAAAGCATTTATTAAGTCATATATCTCTGGAAAAACAGTTTCATCTCTTTTCTTTTCTCCAGGTTCAACATATTGCTTTGATAAGTTCTCTAATAGCTTTGTTGTATCATTTGTATTTAAGATATACACCATATTATTTCCAAAGATTCACTCTGTTCATCTTTGTCTACTTTCGATACCAAACTTTTCAGTTCTTGTATCTTTTCTATTTGCTAATCTTGAATATATTTTGAAATCTGGAAACTTGCTAATTAATTGCTGAAGTTCCAGATTTACATAATCGCTTACATGGTCATTATCTGTTAAGATAACATTCTCAAATTTGTTTAAGTTAAAAAATTCATTTGTATGATAAGAATTTTTTAACTCTTCGAATATTCAGATATTGCTTTTGATAATCAAATCAATTAATAACTTATTGACTTCAACCCTTGTTGGTCTATGCTTGAAGAACCTTTTAAGGTCTTCAATAGCATCTAATATTACAATTTTCCCATCATCTAAAAGGAGTATTCTACATCAAGAAGCATTATCACTCTTTCCAGGGTCGTAACCATCAAACACACCTAATACCTTACCTTGTCTTATAAACTCTGATACTTGCTCTTTTGTAATGAATTCAATATTGCTATTAAAGTTGTTGTTATCATAGATTAAACCTTTAAGATAAAAAGCACTTTGTTTATCTTCATTAACAAAAGCAAAACCTGCTACAGTAATAACTCACAATCTGAAGTTAGTTGATTTTAAAAGTTCAAATTGTTTTTTTTGTATTTCGCTCATTTCGCTATTTGGAGTGAATAGTTTTGAATACATAATTACATTAATACCTAAACCTTCAGAGAATGTTGAAGATGTTTCATAAATAAACTTATCTTTAACTAATCTATCTAACACTTGAATGTTAGTTGTTCCATTGTGTGAAATTAATGGAATGACTTTATTGTGATAATCAGTTATTAAAAAATGCTCTGTTGTAAAAATGTTATAAAAGAACTTAACTTTTAATTTTGTATCTTGTGGTGCTTTAGTTCTCAAAACAGTGTTTTGAATTAATAAGGGTATGTTCTCTTTTTGGTTTTGGTATAAGTCCCTTAATTGACCGGGTGTATAGTTTGTGTTTTCAGGGTCTTCTATTGGTTCATCAATAACTAACTCCCCAAAATAATAATCTGCTTTTGGTAATGTGATACCTTGGAATGCTTGAATCTTTTCAAAGTTTTGAAACAATATTTTTCTACATGTTTTGGTATCAGTCCCATCACTTCAGTAGATAGCATCTTGTGTAAAGACTAAATATCTCTTGATATTGATTTTGTGTTTTGTTTCTAAAAAGTCTGCTGCTTTTTGAAACATTGGTATCAATGTATTCTTAATATGGTTGTATTGATTTCTACATCAAACAGAGTTGAAGTTGGTTTCATTAGCTAATCTATAAAGTGTGATAATAGCACCATTGAAAGACTTTGAAACCCCTTTTGCTCCACTCTGAATTTCAAAGAATTCAGAGCTTTCAAAAGCATCAAAAGCAGGGTTATCTGGAAGGTCTGTATAGTGTAATATCTCCTTTAATTTTTCGAGTGGAAACAACGACATATTAACTTCCTACTTTTCTTCTACAAATTCAAAACTTGATTCGTGTTTTGGTTTTGTCTCTGTTGGTTTTTCTTGTGGTTCTTCAACCATTGAAAGTTCTTCATAACTTCCATACACTTGATAATATGTTGTCTTTTCATCTTTTGATAAGTTCTTTTGAACTAAAGGGACAAACTTTACAAATGCTCTTGAACCTTTTTTGTTTAGATAAGGTGATTCATATATTGGTGGAACTGCTCCATCCATCATAGCAGGGTGTCTTACTTTTAAGGTTTTGATTAATGTTAAAAATTTCTTTTGATTGTCTTTTAATGGAATAGCAACTTTGCAATATACAAAGTTTTTCTCTGTTCTAATTTCATCAGTTAATAATTCAACTGAAGCATTTACAAAAATAAATGTTCCTTGTACCGCTTTATAAGCATCTGCTATATGGTAAGCAATTACCTCTGATACGTATTTGTTAAGTATCTGATAGTGATAAATTAGATACATAAATGTATTAAATATATGATTGGTGTGTTCATTATTGAAATCATTTGCTAATACACTTCCATAAAAATTTAAGAAGTGTCCCACTTGAATTTCTTTAGATGCTTGTTCTGCTTGCTTTCCTGTGAATTTTAATTTAGCTGAAGCAGGTGTTGGTCTGTAATTCTCTGAATGGAATTTATCAGCATAAAGAACATCAACATATAATTCTTTAACATCAAAACCACTTTGTGTTGTTTTTGTAATTAATTGACCTACTTCTTTAACATAGACTACACCTTCACAATATGAGAAACCTTTGTGAAAGGTGTAGTTGATTGTTTTATTGTTTTCCATTTTCTTTTTCCTTTCTTTGTTTCTCTAGATTTTTAAAAGCACTAACAATTCAAGCTTGATTTTCTTGCGTTAATTCAATCATTAAAGCTAAAGGTTGAATGAATACAATCTCTTGTTCTTTTCCTATACATCCATTCCTGTTTTTAGCAATTGATAAATTAACCATTGAATAATCATTTCTCTCTTTATTCTCTTCAATGTCTCTCTCATATAGAAACAATACAATATCAGCATCTTGTTCTATACTTCCACTGTCTCTTAAATCAGTAAGAACAGGTGGTTCTGCTTTTAACTTTTCAACTGGTGTAGGTTGCTGTCCTTTTTCATTTGCTTTTTTAGTTGCTTTTGGTTTTCTTTGTTGTGAAACTGTTCAGTCTCTGCTCATTTGAGAAAGAGCAACAACTGGAATAGATGTATCTAAAGCTAGCTTTTTTAATATTCTTGATATATATGAAGTTTGTTCATACTTACTAGAGAAATGTTTTGCTGTTGAAAGTATTTGTATATGGTCTATGAAAACAGCTCTAACTTTCTTTTGTGTTCTTTGTTCAAAAAATACAATTAAGTTTTTTATGTGTTCTGCTCTTATATCGGGGTCATCTACAAAATAACATTTTGAGTTTTCAATCACTCTATCAAAACCCATCTTATTGAAAGCTTTTAAATCTTCAACTATATTTAAAGACTCATAAAAGTTTTTTAATTCATAAAACGTATTCATAGAAAAAAGCTTTTGTGTAATCTCTGAAGCAGTTTGTTCTAATGAGATGAACAACACACACTCGTCTTTATCTAATGAACTATTGAGTTCATTTATCAAGTTAATTAAAAAGGTTGTTTTTCCTGTTCCTGGTCTTCCTCCTAAAACAATAAACTGTGAAGGTCTTAACCCCTGAAGTTCATTGTCTATGAACTTAAACCCTGTCCCTTTTAAAGTCATTTGATTCAAGTTTGGTTTTTCCATTCATTCAGTTATTACTGAACCTACACCTTTGATTTTGATATTTTCAAAGTTTTGCATACAAAAAAATCTCCTTCAATTTTGAAAGAGATTATTGGTTGAAATTTTGCGTTGCGATTAAATGAAAACAGACCCTATTTTTTTCTTAGCACCCACCACTTGCTTGTGATATCAGCAACTCAAAATTATATATATA